>JBFWKV010000018.1:0-14284 GCA_050252475.1 Candidatus Omnitrophota bacterium
ATAAGTATTTGTCATATTGGGAGTTATGATGAAATAAAAAATTATGTTATATATGTTAACAGAAAAATGTTTAATATTATGGGGGTTGAATGAGGATAAAAATAGAGAGAAAGAGGGAATTTTGTTAAGTGCTTGTATCATAAAGACTTAGATAATTAAGTTTCTTTGAGAAATAGGTTGGGGATTTTGTAGAAGATGGCATAAAAATTGCAGAAAGGAGAGAGAAGAAGAAAAATGCTTTTATTTTCCTGTTTAAGGAAAGATATTTATAACAAGTTTAGAAAGTTAGAAAAAGAGGCGAGGAAAATGAAAAAAACAAGATTTATCTTTAACTGGGCCGGGGGGCTGGGAGTAATACTGGCTTTATTGCTTTTGACTTTTACAAATAGTTCATTTGCAGTGATTGATATGGGAGGAGGTGGTTTTGGTGGATCCGATACGACTTCCACTTCCGCATGCAGGATGGATGATGATGGTTGTAATGCATTTGGGAATCAGTCCTCACGGCAAACTCCAGTTTTAGAGCCACCTCAGCAGAATAATAACCAGAATTCAGTTACTGTTAGGATACAATTTGCCAGTACGGCACCTGTAGAGGGCTCTTTGGAGGTTACTGTTACTCCCGGCGCGGGTTGTGATTTAACTGACCAATCATTATTAGAACAAGTTGGAAGAGAAATTCACGATATATTAATTACCAATGTTCCAGATATTACCAAACTTACTCAACCGGTCACAGTAACTGTAGGCCCTCAGGCAGCTGATGGTACCTATGCTGTAGATTTAACTCCGCCAGCAGGAGATACTTGGGACTACGAGGGAAAATTTACCGTTTCTACGACAGGCGAAGCACAAACGGTTACATTTACGCAGCATAGAATTACTGGCATTCCTGTAACAGGTGTAACAGGAGAAAATATAGGTGATCTTCTACCCTTGACTCAATTACCTGAGGTAGCACAGGAGACCCTTCAAGGATTAACTACTATAGGGGATATAGGGGGAACAAAAGATATTACGATTACTCCCCAAGACGATAGAACTTTTAAGACAAAGGTTGAATATGAGTTAGGAACAGACACCACTACTATAATCTTTACAAGAGAGGGGACTGGTTCGGCTGAGGAAGGTTTGCCCTTAAAAGAATATTATTATGAAAAGATTACAAGTGTGGGAGAAGATGGAAGTAAAAATAAGGAAGTTGTGAGCATAGTGAACAATAATGTTTTTCACGGAACTATAACTACCGATCCTGAAGGCAATATAATAAAAGGTAGTGGAACTTTAATCTTGGCAGATGGAAAAGAGATGGCAATTACAGAGATAGTGAGTGCTTATATTCTAGAAAATGGTCATCTAAAATTTAGTGCCCAAAATAAATTAGAAAGAGAAGTGGTTTTAAAAACGGCAGATGATAAGGCATTCGAATTTAGTTCCTTAATAGGAATAGATAATACAAATTATATACCAGAGGCAGTATATCAAGATGTCATCTCTGCTTTGCAGGTACAGCAGTACGGGCAATTGCCAGCAGCAATCTTGGAATTAGCCCTTCACGATCCCAAAGTTGCGGCATTGGTTAATATAGAAAGAATAAAGCAAGGCGGGTCCATTACGCATCCCAAAGATGTTTTTGCTTCCGCACCGGAAGCGACTAATATTGGGAGTAATATTGCTGTAGGTGACTTTAAATTTTCGTTTACTTTTGGTCAAGACAAAACTGTTCTAGAGGCATTGAAACAAGCAGCAACGGACATGGCTAAACTTTATTATGTCTATGCTCAATATACTCAATCCGAAGAGTACCTAGCTAAGTTTCAATTATATGCTTCCCTTTCAGAAGAATTTGCAAAACAAATAGAAGCAATAAACGCTGGCAAAAAAACAACAGTTAGCAGTTACGAGATGATATTTTCTGCAAGTATGCCGGGTCATCCCCTTTTATTTATGAAAGCAAATGAAACTTATCTATGGTATGAGTATCAAGAAAGTAATTTTAAAGCAGCTACAGGGGAGTTACCTTTTGCCCATTATAGTGAACGGAAAGAATATGCTATCGCTGTTTCAGGAGATCAAGTTCTTGTTCAATATGGAACAAATCAGAAATTTCTCAATATATACAATCAAGGACCAAGATATCATGATTGGGGGAATTTTGATGCAATATGGTATGAAAAAAATGGCGAAGTGATTAAGAAGATGAAAGTTACAGGCTTAGAATATAGAGATGAAGATAATAATGGGATTTTTGAGAAAAGAGTTTGTGCTAACATTACGACAGAATTTGTTAAGCCAGTAAATGATATTTTAAAAAGAGAAGTCGGGAAACAGGTGATAACGGGTTACAGCCTTGATTTAACGACCGGCGCATACCAGGCTCATTTAGAGGAGTTTGCTTCTAACGGCAGCATATTATATAGGCTCGATAGGAATGCCACAACTAACTATACTGAATTTATGCAAGAAAGGTTTCAAGAGGGATCTGACAGTTCAGATTACTTCTATTATGATGAAAACGGAAGGTTAGTAAAACAGGAGCATATCGAAGGAACTTACGCATTTAATGAGTATAAATTTAAGGCCGCTTATCAAAAGGCTATGGAGGAACTTCTTGGAAAAGGATTAAGAGAAGAAGATGCGCAAGCTCAAGCAATGTGGGAGGCCCTATCATCGGCTTATGATTTAACTGTAACCGTAGATGGGAAGCCTGCAAAAGCTGAGTGGTTTGTTTATGATTCCGGGACCGGGACTTGGAAGTTGTATGGGCAGGTAGAAAGCGGTGCTTCTACCATGGGCAGTGGAGGTGGCGCGGGAGGTGGCGGTGGAGGTAACGGTGGTAGTGGCAATGTGCAGGAATCGTCAAATATAATTCCTCCTGCTACAACGCGCGCTACTGTAGGGAATGGAATAAATAAGGGAATTTCCGATTATAGAAAGGCGTTAGCAAAAGGTCTGGAAGAGGCACTCAAGCACTTAGAAGAACAGGGCTTATTACCCAAGAGCATTTCCCAAAAAATCAGAAGTAAGCTAGCTGCCTTTAAGAACCAGCGGGTGGCACGTTCCTATCGCCTTAAACAGGCAGTGGTGAATAAGATAAAGGATAAGATAAAGGCGTATAAAGAAGGAAAGATTAGCAAAGAAGAACTTACTGCATATTTGAAGAAACTTGGTTTCAGTGAGGAAAAGATTAATGAGATTATGGAGGCAGACGATAAGGATATAGTCAAGAAAGCGCAGGCGCTTCTTCTGGAAGAGTATGGCGTAAGTGAAGATGAAATTAATAAATTCTTAGCAGGTGAGCTTTCGCTGGAAGAATTAGCCAAGAAATACGAGATTCCTGCTAAGGGCATAGAGAGAATTATTTCTCTTGACGCCGATGAGGCAAGAAGCCTTATGTTTGACCGTGCGGTGGATGAGAATGGAAAGGAGATTTTGAGCGAGGATAATCCTATTTTCAAAGAGATTCTTGACATACTGGAAGCCACCGAATTCTCCTCGGAGAAGTACAATTTGATTGCGGGAATTCTTGAAGAGGAGTTTGAGTTTAACGAAGAGGAAATTAAAGTCTTGATTGGTGATGACCCGGATAGAATTATGATGAGTGAGCTCTACCGATACAATACAAAGCAGGCGGCAAAGGATTATCTGGTGAATGAAGTGGGACTTCCTGAGTTTACTGCCGAGTTGATTGCTACTGGTAAAGCCGAAGGTCTGGATGGGTTAATTACCCAGATTCAGGATAAAGTTTCCGAGCTCCTGGGCGGAAAGATAACCAAAGAAGAGTGGGAGGCTAAAAAGGATAAGCTAATTGACCGGATAATGAAAGCGTTATTCTCGGGAGAACTTACACCTGAGGCAGATGTAGGAGGAATAGTCAAGGAGATTGTGGATGAGATAGGTTTTGAGTTTGCTAAAGAGGATGAGAAAGCCGTTCCTGCTGATGAGATAAAGGATAAGATTAATATAGGAGATAATCCCCCCGGTAGGGAAGAAGATGAGGAAGGAAATCCTCCCTCCCCGACACAGCAAGCAGTGCGGAAACAGAGCGTGGTAAGTGCTCAGGGTGCCTGGAAAGGTCCTAGTCTGGATGACATACTTCGCCTTCTAGAGGAAAGAGATAGTGTGATACGGTAATACTAAGATAAAAAAACCTTGTCCACCTCGTAGGTGGAAACCATTTAAAGAGGCGCAACCTTGTCCACCTCGTAGGTGGACTTTTTTCTTGACACAAGTTTATATGTTTGTTATACTTATTATGACCATTTTTGTACACCTCGTAGGTGGACAGGAGGAGGTGGGCAGAAGGAGGGGGACAAAATGAGGTGGACAAAAGGGGTGTGAAGAGGAGAGGTGAGGAGAGATGAAACAAGATGCTTTAGCAGTGGGAGAAGTTTACCATGTACTAAACAGAAGTATTGCTGGTTTTCAAGTTTTTAATGATGAATCCGAATATAAAAGGATGCGGGAACTTTTTACTTACTACCAACAAGAAAAACCTCCCCTTAGATTTTCCCGCTATTTGAACTCTAATAGGAGTAATTCCGAAAAAGATAATAGAGGTGGTGATAATAAACTTGTTGAGATTATTGCCTATTGCATTATGCCTACCCATTTTCATCTTATTTTGCAACAGAAGAAAGAAGGGGGTATCTCTATTTATATGAGTAATATCCTAAATAGCTACACTCGATATTTTAATACGAAACATAAACGGAAAGGACCGCTCTGGGAAGGACGTTTTAAGAGAATTCGGGTTAAAACTGATGAAGAATTGCTTCATTTAACGCGCTATATTCACCTGAATCCTGTGACCGCTTACTTAGTGAATAAACCGGAGAACTGGCAGTTTTCTTCTTATCAAGAATATTTATCTCAAGCCGAGGGAAATAATAAAATTTGTAATTTCAGTGAATTGTTAGAAATTAAGCCTTCTACTTATAAGACTTTTGTGGAAGACAGAATTGCTTATCAAAGAGAACTGGCAAAGATAAAAAACCTGCTCATGGAAACAACAACCATTTCCACCTCGTAGGTGGCAATCGGGGCCACCTCGTAGGTGGACACGGTTAGGGAAGGAGGAAGGGATGAGGAATTTAATTTTTGTCTTATTGATAGGAATTTGTTTGTTGAGTTTTGTTTCTTGCGGTAGAGCCAAAGAGGAGAATTATACTTCAGAAGAAACTTTCAACGAAGAGACTAAACTAGCAATGGTTGAGGAGGGAGAGATGGTGCAAAAACCCGAACCTAAATATGTGGAAGGAGAAGTCTTATTAAAATTTAAACCTGAGATTTCTGCCGAAGAAATAGTAAGCATTATCAAAGAGGAGTATCAATGCGAAATTATTGATATTATAAAAGAACTGGATGTCTATCGGATAAAAATACCAAAAGGAAAAACTGTACCCGAGATGGTGGAAATCTTAAGTAAGGATGAACGGGTTAAATACGCCGAACCCAATTATATCTATCGGTTACAGCTTTAATTATACAAAATAACTGCAACAAAGGATAATAATGGGAAAAGTAAAGAGGATATCCTTGGACTTGATTATTGCGGTAGGCTATGTCATTTTTCTTTTTGTGAGTTTTGATACTGTATCAGCCCAGGATAAAACAGAGAAATTGGAGGATTATAGTAAATACGGCTACACACTTAAATATAAGGATCCCGATGTCTATACCACCGAGCCGGGTGAGAAGAAATCTCCCTATCATCAAAAAGAACCTGCCCTTCCTCCTGCCTTAGAAGGGAGAACAAAGCCTCCTCAATGGTCAAAACCAGAGAAGTTACAAGAGGTTAAACCGGAAGAACTTTATATGCCTCCCGAGAATCTGCTTCTGAATACCTTGCCTCCTCCGGTGTTAGAAGAAGAGGAAGAAGAAGAGAAGGTTTCTACGCGTGAAGGTGAAATTACTCTTGAAGCACTGGGAGAAAAAATAGAATTAATTATAGAAGAAGTTACCGGGAAAGAGACCGAGGTAAGATTGACCAAAGAGAATTCTTCCTTAATTTCCCCCATTGTTCCTGTAGAAGAAGAGGAGGAAGAAAACGAAGAAGAAACCCCTCCTACTTCTGCCTGGGAAATGTTCTTCAAAGAAGAGAAACTTATTCTGAAACCTTTAGGAAAGCCTTCCCAAGAAGAATTAGAAAGAATCGCTGCCTATTTGATAGAAATCTTGGGAAGGGGAGGGGAAATAACTAAAATAGGGCCTGAAGGTATTGAAATTGATATGAAATAAATACAGTATCAAACTGTATCATAAACTTTCCTCAATTATCCTGTCTACCTTCCACTCCCCAAGAGATAACCGTATCAGAGCTATGATACAGAAGATTATTCTTTGTATCTCCTTAAGTATGCCCCTTGCCCAAGCGTATCAACTGTATCATTAGATTACTAAATAGCCTTACTAAATAGCTATATAAATAGCCGGCAAAGAAGTGAATAGGAAAGATAATAGAAAATTAATTTTTTTCTTGACAAAAGTTATTAAATATGATAACGTTAAAAACCTGATACTGTTTGATATGGTTAAATCCCCTTTTAACAGGAGGGAAAGATGAAAAAGGGTTTATTAAGGAGAGGAACCTTGGCCGGGTTTCTTTTTTTGTTATTATGGACAAATTCTCTGCCGGCAAAAGAGCAGGAAAAAAGTTTAGTTAGCTTGGAGGTGAGGGAACGCCAGGATGGAATAAGGCTAATTCTGATGACCAATCAGCAGATAGAGTATTCAGTATATGAAACTGACCTGCCTCCCCGCTTGATTGTTGACCTTATTGGAACCGATATTTATGCAGATAGGCAAATTCCTGCCCATATAGTAGTGGATAAGTCGCATCTTCGGGAGATTAATCTACGTTGGTACGGTAAACCTCCGGAAAAAGAGGGTGAGAGGGGTAAGGTTGATTTGGTAGAGTTAATGCTCAAGAAAAAAGTTAAGTATAAAACCATCAAGCAGAATAATCGGATTATTGTAGATCTGGAGCTTCCCGGATTAGTTCCTAAAGAGGTTTTTGAAGAAAAAGAAGAGAAAACCGCTCTGGTAAGACTGGAGCCAAGATTTCTGGAAGAAAGTGAAGGTTGGGAGAAATGGGTAGATATAGCGCTTGCTAATTATAAACCTCTCCATATTGCCTATGAACAAGTGGAACTGGCACAGATGAAAGTGCGGGAAGCAAGAAGGATGCTTTTCCCCATTACCGTAATTAAGGCAGGACGGACCAAAGGGGATACCTCAGTGAGAGACGTTAGTTTTACTGAGCAATCTTTTGGTATTCAATTAGAACAACCCCTTACCCAGGGTGGAGAATTGCGCTATAAACTGGAACAAGCCTTGGTTAATTTAGATATCGCTCAGCGAGAATATGAGCGGATAAAAGCAGATTATATTCTGGAAGTTAAGCGCGCTTATTATAATTTGCTTATCTATATTATGAATGCAAAAATCTACGAAGATATATTTAAAGAAGCAGGTGAGTTCTTGGAGATGGCAAAGAAACACTATGAGAATAAATTGATTACCCAACTGGAATTTTTGAATGTCCAGTCTCTGTATAGCCAGATTAAATATCAATTAGTGGCTGCGCAGAAGGACCGGACATTAGCCGAACTTACTTTTAGACAGGTGCTTAACCTTGACCCTGGGGTGAAGATTGAGATTGACCCATGGCTAAAATTTGAGAAGCTTGATTTGAATTTGGAGAAATGTAAGGAAATTGCTTTCCAGAAAAGACCCGAGTTATCTATTAATGAGTTAATTGTAAAATTCAATGAACTTGGACAGAAAGTTGCGGATTCTAAAGAGAGACTTAAGGTAAGTCTAAGCGGGTTTGTGGGGCGTTCAGGTAGCGCTTATGATACAGAAGAACTTAAAATGAACTCTGACTGGTTCCTGGGAATTAAACTGAGCAAGGCTTTTGGAGGGAATACCTTAAATACTACCTTAACTAAAGAGGAAACTGTTCCTCGTCTTTCCCTTTCTCAAGAGAAAACCGGTAGTTTAAGTGCCTCAGCGGAATTTAGTCTTCTGGATGGGCTTAATCGTTTATCCGAGAAGAAAGGAGCTAATGTAGAGTATCTGCGGGCGGTGAATGAATTGTGGGAAGTGAAAAAGACGATTGAATCTGAGGTGGTTGGTTCTTTTAACGAGTATCAGAAAGTGCTTTATCAATTGGATAATGTCTGGGAACGTATTCAGTTTCAGAAGAAGCGTCTGGAGGTTACGGAAGCACGCTGGAAATTGAATGAGGCAAACCTTTCGGATGTGCTGGAAGCCAAAATAGCCCTCGCTTCAGAAAAGGCTTATTACAATAATCTCCTGGCTAATTATTATGGTGCCCTAAGCACTCTTACCAAAGCTTGCGGTTTGTATAAATATGCTGAATTAGTCCAGGGGGTTTCTTCAGATATAAGCTGGCATAAAGTAACCGAGGGAGAAGTTGATTATGCAAAATTACATAAAGAGGTATTCATCCCCAAAGGAGAAAGAATAGTCAATCTCGAAGATCTCCCTGGAGGGAAAATTATTGCGGTAAATAATGAGAGTGGTTTTGCCATTGTTAATCTGGGCAAGGAACAGGGAGTTAAAGAAGGAGCAGAACTCTGGGTCTATCGCCGGAAAGAAAAAGTAGGGGTTTTGAAAGTGAGCAAGATTAAGAGTGCTACTTCTTCCTGTAAGATTGCCCGTGCTGAAGCAGGAGAGAAAATTAGATTAGGAGACGAGGTAAAGGTTGTACCGTAATACCAATAAAGCTAAAAATTTTAAATAAAAGGGGGATGAAATGAAAAAAATTAGCCCGAAAAATTTGAGAATAATTATTCTGGTTTTTATGGTTGTTTTGTTAATGTTTTTGGCAAAGAAAATTACTAAAACGCCTGCCCGCGTGCAAAAACCGAAAGAGACAAAAACACAGCTTACTCAGCGCACTGCTCAGGCTAAGAGAACCGAGAAAAAGAAGGAGGAGAAAAAACCTGAAATACCCTCTGCATTGGAAGAGTTGCTTCTGGGAGCAGGTGAAGCCGAGAAAGTTCCCGTCAAAGTTTATAAGATTGCACGCATGGATTTCCAGGACGAACTCCCTATTGTGGGAACAGTTAAGTCTATCCCGGAGATTGACCTAAAATTTGAAATAAACGGAAGGGTTGCGGAGTTTCGTTTTAAAGAAGGCGAAACAGTTAAAAGGGGAGAACTCATCGCTCGTTTGGACCAAAAAGATGCTCAATTAGAACTTTCCTGGGCAGAGGCGAAATACAAGGCTGCTTTAGCAGAGGCAGAAGCAGTGAAAAAAAGGGCTGAGACTATAGAGAAATTGTATGAAGCGGGAGCAATTGTAGAAGCAAGGGTAGAGGAGGCAAGAGCAGAAGTAAAGGCAGCTGTGGAAAGAGCTAATGTGGCTAAAGCGGAAGTTGAATCTGCTAAATCAAGATTGGAAAAAACCAATCTCTACGCACCTCAAGAGGGAATTATGGGACCGCGCGAAGTGGAGATAGGTGAGTTTGTTACTCCCAATGACCGCGTGGGAATCCTCTACAGCCGAGAAAATACTTTTATTGAGGTGGGAGTAATTGAGAAAGATATAAATAAAATCAAAGTTGGTCAGAGAGTTATTATAAATGTAGACGCATATCCACAGATGGATTTTTATGGTATTGTGGAAAGTATCTTTCCTTCTTTAGAAGCACGTACGCGAACGCTTAATGTGCGGATAAAAGTGATTGAAGTGCGTGGAGGAAGGCTTATTCCCGGTATGTTTGCGCGCACGAGGATTGTGGTTTATACAAAAAAGGATGCAATAGTTATTCCCAGCAGTGCGCTTTTAGCGGAGGGGAGAAGATATTTTTGTTCGGTAGTAGTGGATAACCGGGTGAGAAATAAAGAGGTTTTTGTGGAGTATGCTACCCTCGATTATGCAGTGATTTCTCGTGGTCTGGAAGAGGGGGAGCTGGTCATAGTGGAAACTCCGGGTTTAAAGAGATTAAAAGACAGAACTCCGGTAGAAATTACCGAGACACAAGAAAAATTGTCTTTAAATAAATAATTAACTAAAAATGAGACTTCCTGAGTTTTCTGTAAGGAAACCGGTTACCGTAACAATGATTTTTCTGGGCGTGGTTCTTCTGGGATATATTTCCTGGACTCGACTTCCTCAGACTCTTTTCCCTGCCATTACTTATCCTCAGATTACCGTAGTTACAGTTTATGAGAACGCTGCTCCCGAAGAAGTGGAGATTCTTATTACCAAAGTTATTGAAGAAGTAGTGGGAACGGTCTCTAATCTTAAGCGTATCTCTTCTATATCCAAAGAAGGGCTCTCTACAATTGTTTTGGAGTTCAACTGGGGGACCAATATGGACCTTGCCTCTTTAGCGGTGCGGGAGAAAATAGACCTTATAAAAGAAAGACTTCCTTTAGGTGCTCAGGACCCCATTGTTATGAAATATAATCCTTTTGAACTTCCGGTGGTGATTCTCTCGGTAACCGGACCAATAAGCCCATTGGAATTGCGGGAGGTTTGTCGGAGAGTAATTAAGGATGAGATAGAAAAGATTGAGGGCGTTGCTTCGGCAAATATTAGCGGAGGATGGGAGAGAGAGATTATAGTTGAAGTGGATCAAGGAAGACTTGTTGCCAATGGGATTCCCATTTTACGCATAGTTAATGCGTTGA
The DNA here is from genome assembly GCA_050252475.1 of Candidatus Omnitrophota bacterium. Lineage (GTDB taxonomy): Bacteria > Omnitrophota > Gorgyraeia > DTHP01 > DTHP01 > JBFWKV01. The sequence goes on from JBFWKV010000018.1 coordinate 10,669, forward strand.
AAGAAACAAATTTCTCTTTTCCGGCAGGAACAATTAAGGAAACTTATTTTGAATACTTGATTCGCACAATGGGAGAATTTGAAAGGGTGGAGGAAGTGAAAAATGTAGTTATTGAAGCAATGGAACCAAATCCACCCCAGACCCGCTATGAATTATTCTTGCAGGAGAAGGAAAAGAAGGAAAAGAATAAACGTTTGATTCTCCTTTCTGATCTGGCTACGGTAAGAGATGGCTGGAAAGAACAAACTTCCATTTCTCGCTACAATGGAAGAGATAATGTTACTATTTCGGTGATGAAACAGGCGGATGCCAATGTGGTGCTTACCGCACGGAAGGTGAGGGAGGTTCTGGAGAAAATAAAAGATAGACTTCCCCGTCAACTAAAAGTAGAAATTATTTATGACCAATCGGAATTTATTCAGGCGTCTATCCGTGACTTAAGGACAAATGCCTGGCAGGGCGGAGTGCTGGCATTTTTAGTGCTTCTAATATTTTTACGTGAACTTCGTAGTTCCTTTATTATTAGTTTGTCCATACCTATTTCTATTATGGCAGCACTTTGTATGATGTATTTCCAGGGGATAAGTATAAATATGATGTCTCTGGGCGGACTTGCTTTAGGAGTAGGGATGATTGTGGATAATTCTATAGTCGTCTTAGAAAATATTTATCGTTATCGTAAACAGTATGGTAAGGGGTTAAGAGAAGCGGTTATTTTAGGAGCTTCAGAAATGGGAACTGCTATCACCGGTTCAACCCTTACCACTGTGGTTGTTTTTGTCCCTATGATTTATGTAGTAGGAATAGCGGGACAACTTTTCCGGGAAATGGCTTTGACCATTACTTATTCATTAATTATTTCTTTGATTGTGGCTTTGACTCTCGTTCCACGCATGGCAGTAGTAGGTGGTGAAAAAGGCGGGGGGAAAACTACCCGTGAGACGAAGAAAAAAGAAGCAAAGTTTTTTCTAAAGATCTGGGATAGTTATGCAAGATTTATTGCTCTATTCTTGAAATTTCGTTTTATAGGGCTTTTTCTGATTGGGATTATTTTCCTTTCCGGCCTGGCAATACTTGCTAAACTGGACCGCGAATTATTGCCTAAGATTGATGAAAGGCAGTTTGTATTAAAACTGGAGATGCCCACGGGAACAAGACTTGAGGTGACTGACAGAGTGTGCCGGAGGGTGGAAAAAGTTCTTTTGAGTATTCCTGATATAGAAGGAGTAAGTTTAACCATAGGTTCTACACGCGAGGAAAGAACAGGAGAAGTAGTGGAAACAATGGGTTCACACCAGGCGCGTTTTGTGGTGAATCTCAAAAAGATGAATCGTAGAGACCCTAAATACCGCTCAACCCAGGAGGTAATTCAAATTTTCCAGGATGAATTGGCATACACAGATCTGGAAGGAGCGCGTTTGGAATACATTCTTCAGGAAAGTGTATTCAAAATGGCTTTTCAGGCAGGTAAACCTATCAGTTTAGAAATAAAGGGGCACGATTTAAAAACCTTAGAGATGATAGCCAAAGATATGGAGAGGATGTTAAAAGAAATTCCCGGTGTTTATGGAGTTACCTCTTCACTTGCTCCTCCCCATCCGGAGACAAAAGTAAATGTTTTGAAAGATAAAGCGGCCTACTATAATCTCTCCGTAAACGACATTGCTCTCTCTGCACAGGTGGCGATTAAAGGACATGTGGCGACAAAGTTTAAAGAAATGGGACAGGAGTACGATATCAGAGTTAGATTAAGAGAAGAGGATAGAAATGATATGAATAAATTGAGGCAGATTTTAGTTTATTCCAGTGCCCTTGATGTAAACGTTCCTCTTTCTGATGTTGCCTATATCGTCTCCGGAAGTGGTCCCAGCCAGATTGAAAGATTGGACCAGCAAAGAGTAATAATTCTTTCCGCTAATATTTATAAACGCGGATTTGACAAGGTAGCAAAAGATATTGAATCTGCCTTATCCCGTTATAAACTGCCCGAGGGGTTTTTTGTGAAACTGGGAGGCGAACGGAAGGATATGGAGGAATCGTTTAAATCTTTAAGATTCGCTCTCATGCTTTCCTTTATTCTTAATTATATGGTCATGGCTTCCGAATTTGAATCTCTATGGCAACCTTTTATTATCATGTTTACTCTTCCCCTGTCCATCATTGGAGTAGCCTTTGCCCTCTTTCTTACCGGAACAACTTTGAATGCGGTTGCCCTTTTGGGAATGATTATGCTGGGAGGTATTGTGGTCAACAACGGTATTATCTTAATAGAAACAATAAATAATTTTCGTAAAGAAGGCTTGGATATAGAGAAAGCCTTGATCCAGGCAGGGGTTCAGCGATTGCGTCCGATTATGATGACCTCACTTACTACCATGTTAGGACTTCTTCCCCTTGCTCTGGGATTGGGAGAAGGAGCAGAGTTGCGTGCTCCTATGGCTATTACGGTTATCGGTGGTTTATTTTCAGGGACATTTTTAACCCTTATGGTAATTCCTGCTCTTTATTTAACTGCGTTTAGATTCTTTGCTCTGTTTAAACGCAAAGAAGTTCCTCGGGAAATTCATCCTCCTCAGGTAATCCCCGGAGAATTAAAACCTCTACCTGTGGAGATGGGCCCGGAGAGAGAAATACCTACTAAAGAAGAAATAGTTCCGAAAATTCCCGCTATTCCTTTGGAAGAAGAAAATCCTTCTTTGGTTATTGGGGATAAACAATAGGGATTGAATGAGCGTCAGAAGAAATTCTTGGAAGAATTAAAAAATAAAGGTCGTCTTACCCGTAAAGATTACATACAGTTATTTAATGTTTCTCTTCCTACAGCAGCACGGGACATAAGAATTCTGGTGGAAAGAGGTTTTATTAAAGCTAAAGGTCCTGCGGGTCCGGGAAGATGGTATGAAATTGTACAGGAAAAATTGAAATGAACCTTCCTAAATTATCTATTTATAGGCCGGTTACCTTCACCATGATATTCTGGGGAATTATTCTGGTAGGGATGGTTTCTCTCCAGAGACTACCGGTGGAAATGATGCCCAACGTTGCCTTTGAGGATATTTCTATAATTATTCAAATCCGGGGAGGTATCCCTCCTTCTGATGTAGAGATGCTGGTAACGAAGCCGGTGGAAGAAGCGGTGAGTGGAGTGAGTCATTTAAGAGAAATTATCTCTATATCAGAAGAAGGAGAGTCCCGCGTTGTACTGCGATTTGAACCGGGAACCAATATGGATTTTGCTGCTCTGGAAGTAAGAGAGAAATTTTCTCGCGTTGTGGACAAACTTCCCCGTGAGATTGAAAAACCGGTGATTGCCAAGTATCAGAAAACTGATGTCCCTATTGTTATTCTGGCTGTTACGGGAAAAGGATATACTCCGGAGTTTTTAAGACGGTTAGTGGATGAGCGGATAAAAGAGCGTTTTCAGCGTCTGGAAGGAGTGGCAAATATAGAAGTAGTAGGGGGCAGAGAGCGATAGATATTAATAGAAGCAAGACAGGATGACTTGCAGAGATACGGTATCCCCATAGGAAGAGTAATTAATGTTTTAGGGCTGAATAACCTCAATCTTCTTGCGGGGGAGATAAAAAGGGAAAGAGATAAATTTCTTATCCGGACC
>JBFWKV010000019.1:0-14152 GCA_050252475.1 Candidatus Omnitrophota bacterium
TACTTTTTGAATATTTAATTTTTCCGGGATTCTTATTCAGCGCAATAGCCGGGCTTTTTACCGGGTGGTTTGACCGGAAACTTACTGCACGTATCCAGTGGAGAAAGGGACCACCCTGGTATCAGACTTTTCTTGATTTAGTTAAACTCACCTCCAAAGAGGTGATCATACCTACCCCGCGCCGATTTACCTTTTGGTTTTCTCCCTTTCTGGGGTTATTTGCTTCGGTTCTGGTGGCTACTATATTAGGAAATAATTTAATCGGGCAGTCGGAGGGGTTTATAGGTGACCTTATAGTTTTGCTTTATCTTCTGGTTATTCCGGCAATTGCTCTTATTTTAGGAGGCTCCAGTTCTAATAATCCCTTAGCCTCGGTAGGGGTATCACGCGAAATAAAATTAGTCTTGGGTTATGAATTGCCTTTTATTTTATCTATTCTGGTAGTGATAATAAAATCCCAGTCCATAAAGTTAGAGGAAATCATTAATCATCAGGTAATCTATGGTTCTCATATTTTTTCTATTGCGGGAATGATTGCCTTTCTGGTTGCTCTTTTATGCACCCAGGCAAAATTGGGGTTTGTTCCCTTTGATGTTTCGGAGGCAGAGCAGGAGATTATGGCAGGAACCTTAATTGAATATTCAGGACCACTTCTGGCTATATTTAAATTGACTAAGGCAATAATGTTTTATATAATGCCTCTATTATTAATTGGGCTTTTCCTGGGAAAGGATACCAGCGGTTTATTCCTTTTCTTAAAATATATACTTCTGGTTGTCTTGATAGTTCTCTTAAAGAATACCAATCCACGTTTAAGAATAGACCAGGCAATAAAATTTTTCTGGGGGCCCCTAAGTTTTTTGGGTGTGATAGCGGTGATTTTAGCTTTATCAGGACTATAAAGTAGTTTTTTACTACGAACTACGAACTACGAACTATGAACTACGAACTACGAGCTATGAGCTATGAACTATGAACTATGAGCTATGAACTATATGTGAGCTATGAGCTTAAAACTAAAAGCCTTAACTAAATCTTTATGGGTATTTCACGCAGCCTGTTCTCCTTGTAATAACTGCGATATTGAGATTTTGGATTTACTCACTCCGCGTCATGATGTAGAACGTTTCGGGATAACTCTGGTAGGAAGCGTGCGTCATGCCGATGCCCTTCTGGTTACCGGAGTGCCTAATCAAAAGACCGCAGAGAGAATTAAAAGGTTGTATGAGCAGGCACCTAAACCCTGTGTGGTGGTAGCGATAGGAAGCTGTGCCTGTGGAAGGAATATGTTCAGGGAATCCTATAATAGTCCCTGTAATTTAGATGAGATTATTCCGGTGGATATATATATATCAGGCTGTCCACCAAAACCTGAGGCAATGATTGCGGGAATTGCAAAGTTAATTAAGAAATTGACGGGTAAGTAAAAATGGAAATAGCAGAGAAGATTAAAAATGGCTTAAAAGAGAAGATAATTGACTGGTATAGACATTCAGAAAGAAGATATTATTTCTCTATAAAACCTGATGATCTCGTTGATACCGCACGCTTTTTGTTTAATGAATTAAAATTAAGGTTCTCCATTGCCACCGCAGTAGATACACCTAAAGGTATAGAGATTCTCTATCATTTTAGTTATGATGCAAGCGGGGAGATATTTTCCGCGAGGGTATTAATTGAAGATAGAGAAAAACCCAGGGTTTCCTCACTTACTAAATTATTTCCCGCAGCCGAATGGATTGAGCGGGAGATCTGGGAACTCTTTGGTGTAGAATTTGTGGGGCATCCTAATCTTAAGCATCTTTTATTAAAAGAGGATTGGCCGGAAGGGAAATATCCTTTGAGGAAATAAGTTAGGAGTTAGGGAGTTAGGTAAGTTAGGGGAGTTAGGAAGTGAGGGGAGTTAGGAAGTTAGGGAAGTTAGGGAGTTAGGAAGTTAGGGAGTTAGGAAGTGAGGGGAGTTAGGGAGTGGGAGGCGAGATTAAAGGTTTTGAGGATTTGATTGTCTGGCAGAAAGCGGATAGGTTATTTTACGATTTAATTGATGATGTAAAAAATTTTCCTAAAACACAAATTACTCATTTAATTATTGAACAGATAGTAGATGCGGTTAGCTCCATTAGTGCTAATATAGCGGAAGCAACAGGTACAAATTCTGGTAAAGAGTTTGAACATTTTCTAATAATTGCAAGGCGTTCAACGGTAGAAAGTAAGAATTGGTATATAAAGATAAGAACTCTAAAGTATATTTCTGAAGAGAGATTTAAGCAAAGGTATTCTCAATGTGAAGAAATAAGAGTAATGTTGAACGCTTTAATAGGTAGTTCAAGAAGGAGACGAAAACTTGGATAACTCTTTCACTCGAATAACTTTACCTAACTTGAATAACTTCCTAACTCGAATAACTTTATTTAACTTAAACCAATGAGTCATAAAGTTATAATCCCAATAGGTCCTTATCATCCCTTACAGGAGGAGCCGGAGTTCTTCCGGCTTTATGTAGAGGGGGAGCGGGTTGTGGATATAGATATCGTGATTGGCTATAACCACCGGGGGATTGAAGAGCTTTCCGAACACAAGCACTTTGACCAGGTAGCTTATCTGGTAGAGCGCATCTGCGGGATTTGTTCTACCAGTCATCCCTTTGCCTATGTTAATGCGGTGGAGGACTTGGCGAAGATTAAAGTTCCGGAACGTGCCCTTTATATAAGAACAATCATTGCCGAAATGGAAAGAATTCACAGTCATCTTCTCTGGTTAGGACTGGCAGGTCACTTCATCGGTTATAATACCATCTGGATGTGGGGATGGAAATACCGTGAGCCAGTGCTGGATTGTTTTGAGATGATTAGCGGGAATAGAAATCATTATGCCATGATGAAACCAGGGGGAGTGAGGCGAGATATTCTGGATGAACACATTCTACCCTTAAAAAAGATGTTAGATGAACTCTCCAAAGCAACAGATATGTTTTATGGAGCGGTAGTGGATGATCCGGTAATAAAAGCGCGTCTTAAAGGAGTGGGAGTCTTAACCCACCAGCAGGCAATAGACTGGTGCGTGGTGGGACCAACTGCGCGTGCCTCAGGAATAGATATTGATATAAGAAGGGATGATCCTTATGGTGCCTATGACAGAGTGAGTTTTAATGTGCCAATAGAAAAGGATGGAGATGTATTTGCGAAAACTTTAGTGAGGATAAAAGAGCTTTATGAATCCATAAAGATTATAAGGCAGTGTCTGAATGATATGCCCAAAGGGGAGATTGAAGTAAAAGTAAAAGAAATTCCTCCAGGTGAAGGTATTGGTAGAGTGGAGGCACCGCGGGGAGAATGTTTTCATTATGTAAGGAGTGATGGGACAAACCGCCCGGTAAGACATAAAATCCGCGCGCCCAGTTATATGAATGTTGCTTCCAATAAAGTGGCTGGAGTGGGTGGAACAATTTCTGATGCAGCAATAACTCTGGCAGCAGTAGATCCCTGTTATTGCTGTACAGAAAGATGTATCGTTATCCGTAAGCCCGATAACCAGAAAATTATGAACGGCTGGGACCTGATTAAGTTATCCCAGGAGAAAACCAGAAAAATACATACAGAAATAAATGGAAGAGCTAAATAAAATTTTTATTCAGATTAAGGAGATGGGGATTTTAGCACTCCAGATGTGGGAGATAACCTTTAGTGCTTTTATGGAGCATAATCCAGAACTATTTCAAGAGGTGACTGAGAGAGAAAATAAAATTAATGAGTTGGAGAAGAAGTTAATTGAGGAGTTGATCGATTTAGGTAAAATAACAAAAGATAAGGAAAAGAAAAAGATAATCATGTCTTATATGGAAATCATCGGCGATATAGAAATAATTGGTGATTACTGTAAGGATGTATTAGAGCGTATTGAAATAAAAGTAGCAGAAAAATTACTGTTTAGTGAAGATGCGGTAAACGAGTATAAAGATTTGTACTATAAAACACATAATGTATTAGAGAGGACAATATCTGCCTTTGATCAGCGACAGATTGATTTTCTCAGAGAAATTATTAAAGAATGTCAGGATAATGAAGTTTTAGCAGAAAGATATCGCGAACACCACGAACAGAGACTATTAGATGGTATATGCAGTCCATTTGCTGGTAATATGTTTTTGAATATGATAGATTTTACTTCCGCCATCAACTCGCATATTAGAAAAATAGCAGAAAGATTGGTTGGGTTAAGATAGTTATGAATTATATATTTGCCATTATTTTAAGTGCATTTTTGGGTGCTTTTTTGGTTCTATTTTTTCCCCGCCGGATAAAACCATTTGCCAGTGTATTTATGTTAAGCTTAACATGCTTTTTTAGTATATTGGCGGGTTTTGTTTTGGCAAAAAAAGGAAATCTTGTTTTTGAAAGATATATTAGCGAATGGTTCAATATATTATTCTATGCTGACGGCACAGCTATTTTTATGTCTATCGTTTCTTCTTTTGTGGCATTCTTGATTTCGCTTTACTCGCTTGAGTATATGAGGGATTACAAAAATAGCGGAGATTTTTATTTCTGGATGACACTTTTTGTTGGTTCGATGATGGGATTAATTTTCAGTGCCAATCTTGTACTTATGTATTGTTTCTGGGAAATTACGGCGATTTGTTCGTGGAAATTGATAGGTTTCTATAAGAAAGAAGAAGATTTACGAGCAGCTGATAGGGCATTCTTAACTACTTTTATGGGGGCTTCGCTTTTACTTATAGGAATAGTTTTAATCTATCTAACATATAATAGCACGGATATTTTATTTTTAAGAGGAAAGATGTTAACAAATAGCATAGCCTTTCTTCTTCTCATGGGGATAATTTCTAAATCAGCACAACTACCTTTACAAACATGGCTTCCTGAAGCAGGTGTTGCTCCTACACCTGTAACAGCATTATTGCATGCGGCGGTATTGGTTAAAATAGGCGTATACGCATTTGCACGCTTATTTAATCTCACATTTATAGTTTCTCCGCTATTTCTAAAAACAACTATTTTTATCGCCGTTACCACTATTATTGTAGGAGCAGGTTCTGCGCTGGTTGAGAATAATATAAAAAGAATTCTTGCTTATTCAACCATCAGCCAGTTGGGCTATATATTGCTTGCGCTGGCAATAAATACGGAATTATCTTTAAAAATAGCCCTGTTTTACATCTTAGCTCACTCATTAGCAAAGGCAGGATTATTTCTCTGTGCCGGAATAGTGGAGCATAAAAGTGGTACCAAGGATATAAATCAACTGGGCGGTTTGGTTAAAACGATGCCTTGGGTAGCAACTGCTTTTCTTCTTTCTGCTTTTTCTATTATGGGGATACCTCCCTTTTTGGGATTTTGGCCAAAGCTAATGGTTATATTAACAATGTTTAATACAGGACATGTAATAGGGGGAGTTTTAGCAGTTGTGGGGGCAGTATTTACCGTTCTCTATTTACTCAGAGTATTCGGTAGGGTATTTTTAGGAGAATTAAAAATAAATGTAAGGGAGGTTAAAAATTCTCCCATGGTACTGGTAGTTCTGGCTTTTGGTATTCTCTCTCTGGGGTTAGGCCTTTTGTTCAAAATACCTTTTAACTTATTAGACTCCGTTTTTTAAATAAATTATGGATAGTATTTTTATTCTAACAATTTTACCTATATTAAGTGGCATATTGATGTTACTGGTGCCCAGAAAAAGTATTAAGAGCACACTTGCTATCGCTACTCTTGGCTTTAGTTTTTCTTGGTCAATCTTTATATTCTTTAGCTCAATGCCATCGGTTAGTATTAGACTTATCGGAAATTACCATTTGCTTTTTACTTTAAACCCGTTATCTAAGACTATATTAATCTTTATTAATCTCTTCGGGATGCTCGTTTGTTTTTATTCAAAAGACTATATGCAACAAAAAGAAGGGGCCTTCTTTTCATATCTGATCTGGCTGATTGCCTTTTCTAATTTGATGAGTATTTCCGGAGATTTTATCAGTTTTATTTTCTCTTGGGGGGCAACTTTGATTTTGCTTTATGCTCTTATGAGTTTTGGTTCGGGATATAGCGCTAAAAAAGCGTTTACTATTCTGGGATTGGCTGATTTTTCTTTTATATTGGGGGTGGCTTTATATATCGGTTTTACTGGTAGTACACAAATGCCTATAGCTAAAGGTATAATGTTAGATAGGCCGGTGGTATGGTGGGCGTTTATTCTGATGCTGACAGGCGCTTTAGCCAAGGCAGGGTGTTGGCCATTTCACACCTGGATACCGGAGGCTGCGGAAGATGTACCTATACCGGCGATGGCGATATTGCCTGCTTCTCTGGATAAATTAATGGGTATATATCTGTTGGCGCGGATCTGTCTTGATTTTTTTGTTTTGAATAAAACTGCTATGGGATTACTTTTGATTATCGGTAGTCTGACTATAATTTTTGCAGTAATGATGGCCTTGATACAGCATGATTTAAGAAAATTGCTCTCTTATCATGCAATCAGTCAGGTGGGGTATATGGTATTGGGATTCGGCACAGGTATCCCCATAGGCATCGCTGGTGGAATATTTCATATGATTAATAACGCTATTTATAAAACCGGTCTTTTCTTATCGGGTGGAGCAGTGGGTAAGCAGAGAAAGACTTTTGAACTTGACCAGTTAGGGGGGCTTGCGCGATATATGCCGTTTGTCTTTATGAGTGCGCTGGTATTTTCACTTTCTATATCAGGTATGCCACCTTTTAATGGATTTGCCTCTAAATGGATGCTTTATCAGGGTACACTGTTGGGCTTTATGCAAAATACAAACTCCGGTATCAAAGTTATATTTATATTTTCCCTTGTAGCAGCGATGTTTGGTAGTTCACTTACCCTCGCAAGCTTTGTTAAGTTCATTCATGCAGTATTCCTGGGGCAGAGCAATTATTCTGTTTCGGTAGGGTCTCTTCGTAATAACATTTATATTATTCTGCCGCTGGGTGTACTGGCAATTTTATGTCTTTTGCTGGGTGTTCTGCCGGCAATATTTCTAAAAACCTTTATTCAACCTTATCTGGTTACTACAGTTTATCCATGGGGGAAGTATAATGCGCCAGTAGCACTGAGTTTGATAATTTTAGCTTTAATAGCTGGTTTGCTTATTTGGGGAGTAATGCAGGGTAAGTTAAAGATAAGAAAGGATAACTATTTTATCGGTACCGAGATGGACAATTATAAATATAGTTTTTCTGCTACAGAGTTTTATCGCACCATAGAAGGCGTCGGTGTTATTAGTGGTTTATATAAAATTCTAAAAACTCAATTTCTCGACCTCTATAATATAGTTTGCAAGATATTTAACCTAAGTGCGCATCTATTTTATATGTTTATCGACCGGCTAATTTATATTTTGACGAACGCTGCAGGGTATGTAATACTGGGATTAAGTTGGATTTTACGCAGGTTTCATTACGGTGTACTTGATTTTTATCTTGTCTGGGCACTTTTTGGTTTGATGGTGGTTATTTTTATTCTTACGATTAAAGGTATATGATTGAACTACATCTGCTATTAATATTGATGATTTTAGGGGCTATAGCAGCAATGGAGATAGAAGATTTACTTTCTAGTGTTATTGCTTTAGGAGCAGTAGGATTTGGTTTGACATTGGCATTTCTTTTGCTCAGAGCTCCGGATTTAGCCATTACCCAGTTGGTGGTAGAGATATTATCGGTGATTATACTTATCCGTGCTACGGTGGGTTTAAAATTGTTTAAGGAAGGGGTTAAGATAAAGTTAGGTTATTTAGTTTTCGGGATTATTTTTGCAGTCATGTTTCTATTCTTGGGGTATAAGGTTTTAGCTGAGATACCTACTTTTGGTAAACCCATAATGAAAATCGGTTCACAGTACATTGCTTCTGCTATGGAAAAGACTTCTGCTACCAATATAGTATCAGCAATAATACTTGATTTCAGGGCCTATGATACACTGGGCGAGGCAACTGTTCTTTTTACTTCGGTAATCGGGACACTGGCAGTGTTAAGAGGTATTGGGAGAAAGGACCGTTAAGATGGAAGAGAAGTCAGGAATGTCTCTTATTGTTAAACGTATTACCAGAATCACGGTAAGTTTGATCTTTCTCTATGGAGTCTATATTATGCTACACGGACATATTACTCCGGGTGGAGGTTTTGCTGGTGGGGTAATTATTGCTCTTTCTTTTATACATCTTGTGCTTGCTTTTGGGAAAGATTTTGCTTTTAAAAGACTAACCCGCGAGTTTATTTCTATGTTAGAGTCATTGGGAGGAGTGATGTTTCTGACAATCGCTTTATTGGGGTTTACGGGAGGGTTCTTTTTCCTTAATTTCTTAAAACACGGTAAGCCGTTTGAACTTTTTAGTTCCGGCACCATCATTCTTTCTAACATTGCAATTTTTATTAAAGTGGGCGCAGGACTTTTTGCTATATTTATTGCTCTGGCAGTATTAAGAATATCCATTACAGGCGAAAGAGAAAAACAATGAGCATTTATATACTTTGTTTTATATTATTTTTAATTGGTATTTACTGTTTGTTGGTCAAAAAAAATTTGGTTAAAAAAATTGTGGGTTTTGGTATTGCAGAATATGCAATAAATCTTTTCTTTATTCTTTTAGGATACCGTCAAGGTGGAGAATCACCTATTCTTGTTAAGAATCAAGTCTTAACTAACATTGTTGATCCCTTACCACAGGCGTTGATTCTTACTTCCATTGTAATTGGTTTAGGGGTTACTGCCTTGATGGTCGGGGTGGTGGTTAAGATATATGAAAAATATCATACATTTGATATAGACGAGATAAAAAGATTGAAGGGATAATGCTTACCTTATTTATAATTATACCTTTGGGATGTGCTTTTCTTATACCCCTGCTTGCCAAAATAACAAAGGGCGATGGGAGGTTTCTTGCAGGATTTTGTGGATTATCTCTGCTTATGCTTTCATTGAGTAGTTTATTCTGGATAAAACCTTTGGTTTACTCAGTGGGGGGGTGGAAACCACCTTTTGGTATCTGTTTGGTTCTGGATGATTTAAGTGTCTTAATGCTTCTGGTGGTGAATCTAATTGGTTGTCTGGCTATTTTATATTCGTTTGATTACATAAAAATATTTACTGTACCTTATCTTTACTATACGCTTTTTTGCCTTCTGTTGGCGGGATTAAACGGTGTTATAATAACCGGTGACCTTTTTAATCTTTTTGTTTTCCTGGAAATTTCTGCTATTGCCAGTTATGCCCTGGTTGCCTTCGGGACTGAGGCAGAAGAACTGGAGGCATCTTTTAAGTATATAGTATTGGGTAGTGTTGCCTCAGTAATGATATTGCTTTCTATTGGGTTAATCTATGGAAAGTTCTCCACGTTGAATATGGCGGATATAGCTATTTCTTTAAGAAATGCAAAAGATGCAAATAATGTAATTTTATTCTGCTTTGCCTTATTTATTATGGGTTTTGGTTTAAAAACAGCCTTGGTTCCTTTTCATGCCTGGCTTCCCGATGCGCATCCTTCAGCGCCCGCGCCAATATCTGCAATGCTTTCTGGAGTGGTAATTAAGACTATTGGTGCTTATGCGTTAGTGCGTGTAGTATTTAACATGATGGGGGCTAATCCTGTTGTCCTTAATATATTTATATGGTTGGGTATTTTATCCATGGTTATAGGGGTTCTGCTTGCTATTGGGCAGTGGGATTTTAAGCGGTTACTCGCATACCATTCTATAAGCCAGATAGGGTATGTAATTTTTGGTATTGGATTGGGAAGCAAGTTGGGTATAATAGGAGGATTGTTTCATCTTTTTAATCATTCACTTTTCAAATCTTTGCTTTTTTTGAATGCAGGGGCAGTGGATTACCGTTGTAAAAGTAGAGACTTACATAAATTAGGTGGTCTAGCCCGCAAGATGCCGGTTACAGGAGTAACCTCGCTTATTGCTTCATTTTCTATTGCCGGCATTCCACCATTCTGCGGTTTCTTTAGCAAATTGTTGATAATTATTGCAGCATTCCAGGCAGGAAATGTTATTGGCGGTTTTACCTGTATTGTTGTAGGTGTTATAACACTGGCTTCCTTTCTAAAGGTACAGAAATATGTTTTCTTGCGTGATACAGAAGAACATTGTGTTGATGTAAAAGAAGTTCCCGTATTTATGTTAATAACCATGGTGGTTTTGGCTTTGTTATGTTTAGCAGCAGGGTTGTTATATTTTCCTTTAACCCAGAAGGTATTTTCACCTGCTGCTGCAGTGTTATTAGAGGGGATACACTACGCTTATAAGGTTTTGGGAGGATAGTATGCGTCTTCTTTATTCTCGCACAGTTACATTTTTTGTTTCTTTTGTACTATGGTTATTTCTTTCTTTCAGTCTTGATTGGCAACATGTTTTAATCGGTATTATCATAGCAGGGGTAGTTGCGTTATTGATGGGAGATATGTTTGCTGAAGAAGGTAAACGTTGGTTTGAGCTTCACAGGTACGGATGGTTTGTTGTTTATATGATAGTATTTGCCTTTGAATGCATCAAGGCAAATATTGATGTGGCTTATCGCGTAATCCATCCGTATTTACCGATTAATCCCGGAATTGTGAAGGTTAAAACTACCCTGAAGTCAGAGACCGCACTTACTTTTTTGGCAAATTCTATTACCCTTACCCCAGGTACATTTTCCGTGGATATAGATAGAGATAAAGGTTTACTTTATATACATTGGATTAAGGTATCTACCCAAGATATAGAAGAGGCATCAAGGATAATTGTGGCAAGATTTGAAAGGATATTAAAGAGGATATTCGAATGAAATTTTTACGTTGGCTTTTTGTTTCAGTTATATTAACATCTATAATTGTATCTATTTTTGTTATTCTGCCCGTAACGGCACTAACAAAATTTATTCTTTATCTTTTATTATGTTTCTTATTAGCTCTATTGCGCATTATAAAAGGTCCTACTCCTGCTGATAGAGCAATTGCTGTTGATATTATTGGTATTCTTGTGGTGGGATTCTGCGCAATAATGACAGTATATACAGAGAGGGCGTGGTATATTGACATTGCTATTGCCTGGGCTTTGCAGAGTTTTATCGGTACACTTGCCTTGGCGAAATTCTTAGAAGGGAAGAACTTTGATGAATGAGATAGTTTCAATTCTGTTTATAGTCATAGGAATTACTTTTGATTTTTTTGGCTGTTTGGGGTTACTTAGACTGCCGGATGTATATAACCGTCTGCAGGCCTCTACAAAATGCGTGACCTTAGGAACTTGTAGCATCCTTTTTGGGGTTTTTATAAAATATGGTATAAGTCCTGCTGGGATTAAGGCATTAATCTGTATAACTTTTCTTTTATTGACTGCGCCGGTTGCTGTACATGCACTGGCACGGGGGGCACATAGAAGTGGTGTAGTTGTTTGGGAGAAGAGTGTTTGTGATAAGTATGCAGAAGACAAGGCGAGTTCATAGTAAGGCTCGTCTTTTAACCTCGCTATAGCTCGTCGTTTATCAATTTTACTACTAACTATGAACTACGAGCTATGAGCTATGAACTATCAACTATGAACTAATATGAGATATCCAAAATTAAGAGAACTGAAGGAGGCTATTAGGGCTTTAATCAAAGGTCCTTATACAGCACCTTTCCCCTATAAACCACATAAGCCTTATGAACGGTTTCGGGGAAAGCCGGAGTTTCATCCGGAGGACTGTATTGGCTGTGGTGCCTGTGTTCAGGTTTGTCCTGCCAAGGCAATTGAGATGAAGGATGGGGAAAACAAGCGCATTCTGACCGTCCACTGGGACTTATGTATCTTCTGTGGAAATTGCCAGGCGAACTGTCTTACGGAGAAAGGTATTGTTCTTTCAAAAGAATTTGATGTATCTACTACGGAGAAGAAAGAGGTTTTGCAGCAAAGTATTGAGAAAGAACTCCTTCGCTGCAGTTTTTGTAAAGAAGTTATTGCGCCTGCTGAACAATTGCTCTGGGTGGCAAAGAAACTGGGAACAATGTTATTTTCTAACACCTCACTTATGCTCTTTTATCTTTCCCGGGATAATTTAGCCGAGATTAAAGACTTACCTGATAGAGAAACGCCTACCTTAAGAAGTGACCGCTTTAGAATTCTCTGTCCTAAATGCCGAAGAGAAGCAGTGCTTAAGTCCTAAGGCACAATGTTCAGAGAGTCATATATTGAGGAAGAATGATGCATACAGAGATTTACGAAAAATTAGAAAAAGTTTTGGAAGGAAGGGTAGTTATTTTAGGTATAGGAAATCCTATTAGAGGAGATGATGCCTTCGGTTCTTTTTTTGCAGATAGGATTTTAGGAGAAATAAATTTTATTGTTTACAATGGAGGTTCAAGTCCGGAAAACATTTTGGGAAAAATTATTCAAGATAATCCCGATACGATTCTTTTTGTGGATGCGATAGATTTTGGAGGTAGTTACGGGGAGATGAGTTTATTTAATGCCGATGAGATAAAAACCCGGAATTTTTTCTTTACTCACAATCCATCTCCCTATCTTGTTGTTGATTTTTTAAGAGAAAATACACGCGCAAAGATATATCTTTTAGCGGTACAACCAAAGTCTATAACTTTGGGAGATAAAATCAGTCCTGAGATAGAAAAGAGTTTAAATTGTCTCGCCGAGTGGTTCCTTCAGAAGTATGCAATAAAGAGATAAAATGTGTTACGCTATACCGGGAAAAGTTGTAGGGATAGAGGATAGTTTAGTCACCGTAGATTATTTTGGAGAAAAGAAACGTGCCCGAAATGATTTTCTCTCCTTGAAAATAGGAGAATACGTCTATGCTCAGGGAGGATTTGTTATCCAGAGAATCCCTGAGCAGGAAGCCCTTGCTATATTAGAAGCATGGAAAGAACTTTTTTTTAGGCTCCAAGTGACTGACTCCCGCATAAGTGCAAAACCTCGTAGTCTATATCAGAGAGCAAATTTTCTTCGTCATAAATATACCGGAAATTCCTGCTGTGTTCATGGTATTATTGAGTTTTCCAATTTCTGTCGTAACGATTGTTTATATTGTGGTCTACGAAAGAGCAACGATAGAGTTAAACGTTATCGTATGGAGATAGAAGAGATAATAGAAACTGCTGATTATGCGGTGAATAAATTTGGTTTTAAAGCATTAGTTTTCCAATCGGGAGAGGACCTCTGGTATGATAGAGAAAAGGTATGTAGAATGATTAAAAAGATTCGTGAGAGGTGTGCGTGTTTAATTATATTAAGTTTAGGCGAGAGAGAAGAAGAATTCTATGAAGAAGCATATAAAGCAGGAGCCAGGGGAGTGCTTCTACGCTTTGAGACAAGTAATCCTTTACTCTACGAGAAATTTAGGCCTGGACATATTCTGGAAGAACGTGTAGGATTAATTAAAAAACTCAGTTCTTTGGGTTATTTGATTATGACGGGCTTTTTGATAGGTTTACCCGGGCAAACAAAAGAAGATGTAGATAAAGATATTGATTTAACTGCTCATCTGAGACCAGAAATGTTTTCCTTCGGTCCTTTTATTCCCCATCCTGATACACCTCTTGGTGAATATTCTCCACCTCCTCTGGAATGGGTCTTAGATACTATTGCAGAAGCGCGGTTAAAGAATCCTTCGGCACGCATACTGGTTACCACCGCTTTAGAAACCCTTGACAAAAATGAGGGCTTACGTTTAGGACTTCTTTCGGGAGCAAATTCTTTAATGATTAATGTTACTCCTGAGCAGTACAGGTCTTATTATGAGCTTTATCCTGATAGGGCAGGAACAGATATAAAAATAGAAGAGCGTATCAGTTATGTGAAAGAGTTACTACATTCCTTAGGTAGAGCTCCCACAGATTTGGGCATATAAAAATAGGGAGGGTGAAATGAAAGGAGAGAGAAGAAAGAGAATATTTATGGGAAACCGCTTTCAGAAAAACCTCTTGGTAGCTAACTATATTGCAATAATTATTCCTGTAGCGTTAGCAATTTCTTCTCTATACTTTTTGGTTTTTAAGATTATCGTTCTTCAATCAGGAATTTCTCAGGAAGTTCTATTAAATCTAATTTCTTTGGTACGACGAATTTCTTTTTTCCTTCTGATAATAGCTGTGCTTTTGCTTATTATTATGGGTAAGATTATCTTGAGAATT
>JBFWKV010000020.1:0-13553 GCA_050252475.1 Candidatus Omnitrophota bacterium
CTCACCCCTTCGCATTGAGGAGAATTAAGTAAAAGATGGTGATAGAATTGCATCGCCAGATTGTTTATTTTATACAAATCCATAATCCCTTTTGATTCTCTCTTCATCTCCGGAATAATCACCCCTGCCCGTTTAGCCCGAGCTCTTACCGCCTCGGGAAATTCTAATCGTTCGTAACGCATCAAGAAATGTATCGCATTCCCTCCTTCGTTACAACCAAAACAGTGAAAAATTTGTTTATCCGGACTTACAATAAAAGAAGGAGTTTTTTCTTTATGAAAAGGACAGAGTGCCTTGAAATTTCTTCCTGCCCTTTTCAAAGGAAAATAAGAAGAAATCAACTCCACTATATCAACCCGTGAAAGAATCTCATCTATAATATTGTCCGGAATAAAACCTGCCATAGTTTATCCATGTCGAATTCTCTGAAAACCAGAGCAAGAAATCACTTCAAGTTTTTCTTTTTTCTCTAAAGCATCCAGAATAAGATTAAGTCCTAAAGAATCAGAGGCAATATGCCCTGCAATAATCACATTTATATGTTCGGTTTTTGCTTTATTAAAGTGCTCCTCAGAAAGATGCATGGAAACAAGAGTTCCTACTCCTGCCTGAGCAAGCCTACTAAAGATTTCTTTTGACCCTTCTGTACCTCCGGTCATCTCTACGAAAATTTTTCCTGCTTTTTTATTTTTGTCTCCAATAAGAATCCGCGGACCTGCATTATTCTTCTCAGCCAGTTGATATTCAGGAATTTCCAGAAGTATATCAATTATATCCCCCAGAAATTCCGGTTTTTTCCTATCCATTAATTTCTGTAAGAAGCTGGTTACACAGTTATCCGCAGGAGTATGCACACAGATAAACGCCAAATTTAACAATTTTGCCACATCAATCGCTCGTGTGTGATTGAGAGGTAAAACTTTTCTTTCCACTTCTTTTATCCTCTCTCCCATAAGACTCTCCGCCACGGTAATGGGAACTCCCATCTTATTTAAAATATCTGCCTGCATACGCATTACCTCGTAGAATCCTGCTAAAGCATATCCTTCCGGATGATGCGACATTATAAGGTCAATTTTCTTCCCTTTTTCTCTCAATCTATCTGCAAGTAGAACCTCTCCTACTTCCATATCTATTCCCACAAGGATATTTTTTATCTCTTTGTCAGGGTCCCCATTTAATATCCGTGTATCCGCATAGGGATTGTGCAATTTCTCTAAATCAAATTTCTTCTTATCCTCTTCTTTCAAGGAGGAATACTCTTTTTTTATCCTTTCCAGAGTTTTCATGACCTCGGTTCTTCCCCGCGGGTCAGATTCTATACCCTCTCTTACCACCAATTCATACAAAGTTTTTAATTTCAATTTCACACCTCCTATTTCCCTTCCGGAAAAAATTCTCCCACATTTTTATATACAATTTTTGCCACCTTTATAATCATCTTTCCGCTTAGAGACCTTTCTTCTATTGATTTATTTATGTAAGGGATACCCACGATTCCCAAAAAATAGAAAAGCGCACTTAAAATTACACAGGCTTTTACCATACCCAGAATTGCTCCTCCATAGAAGTTTATTCTTTCAATAAATTTTATCTTTACAATCCGCCTCAGAACCTCTCCGAGAAAACTTGCCAACAAAATGGTAACCGCAATAATTCCCCCAAAAACAAAAACTTCATTCAGCACAAGGGGAATTTCTGTGCGTTCATGAAGGGTAAAGGCTATTGATTTATAAAATTTAAGTGAAAAATATAAAGCGATGCACCAACCACTTAAACTCAAAAGCTCAAGAACAAAACCATTCTTTGCTCCCCGGAAAAGTCCACGGATAAGAAAGACCAGAACAATTACATCAACCCAGTTGAACTGTCTTAAGAAAGTAAACTCCAATCTCTACTCCTCTTTAATTATAACACGCATTACCTATTTTGTCAAGGTAACCAATTTTTAAGAATTTTTCACACAAGTATGATATTAACAATAACTTACGAAACTGAATGTTAGCTTTATAAAGTACACAAAAGCTCCCCGTCTTTAATTTCTTTACCTTTAACTTCTACTATTTCATCAACCACATTCCCTTCTGTTTGCAAGAGAACATTAAAATAATGCTCGCTGTGTCCGACAAACAATCCCGAAGATTTTTTTCTCTCAATAAGTAAAGTCATTTTCTTTCCCAGAAAATTATGCATGTTCCAAATTCTCCATTTCTTATCTAACTCCTTTAACAGATTAGCCCTTTTTGAACATTCCCTTAAATTAACCCTTTCAGGAAATTTCTCCGCTGGAGTTCCCGGACGTGGACTGAATCTGAAAATGTGAATTTTTAAGGGCCTTAAATAATCTAAAAATTCTAAGGTATTTTGGAATTTTTCTTCTTTCTCCTGGGGAAAACCTACCATAATATCGGTAGTAAAAACAATAGAGGGTATTTTCTCTCTTATTTTTTTTATTATATCACAAGCCAATTCTTTTGTATATTTCCGATTCATCAATTTTAAAATAAAATCATCTCCACTCTGAAAAGGTATATGTAAATGGGGACAAATCTTCTTGGATTCTGCCAGAAAATCGATTAAATCATCATTTATATACTGAGGGTCAAAAGAACTTAAGCGAATGCGGAAATTCCCTTCTAAGCTATCCAGTTCCTTCAGTAGGTCTGTAATTGTCAGCGAGGGTGTTAAATCCTTGCCATAATCTCCCAGACAAATTCCGGTCAACACAATTTCTCTATACCCATCTCCTACAAGCCCTTTAAATTCTTCAATAACTAATTCCTTAGGCTTACTACTCGATTTTCCCCGGACATATGGTACAATACAGTAAGAACAAAAATTATCGCACCCATCTTGAATCTTTAGAAATGCGCGTTTGTGTTTTGCAAAAAAAGTAATTCTTTCTTCCGACAAATTTCTACAAAATCTTTCCGAATTATGCTCTTTTTCTAACAATACCTTCAAACATCCCACAAGCATTACTTCTTTAGAAGGATTATTCTTTATTAAATTTCTTAACAAATTACGACACTCAAATTCTGCTTTCTGTGTAACCACACAGGTATTTACTACATATAAATCAGCAAAATCACTATTGGTCTCTACAAAACCATCGGAAATAAATCTTTCGCGCAAAACCTGAGTATCATATTGATTTGCTTTACAGCCAAAAGTATAAAACTTTACGCGTTTCATATCTCTATCTATAATTTAAATCCCCAGAGATGTCCCTAAGGAAAGAGCAACTCTTATTAAATGATGTTCAAGAGGAACTCTCTTAATCTGACTTACTGCCTCCTTTAAAGGAATAGGAACAATGTCTTTATTCTGTAAAGCAACCATTTTCCCGAAATTATGCTCTTCAATCAACCTTACACTCTGCTCACCAAACCTTGAGGCTAAAATTCTATCAAAGGCAGAGGGGCTTCCTCCTCTTAAAAGATGCCCCAGGATGGTTACCCGGCATTCTATTCCTGTTTTTTCCTCAATCTTTTCCGCCAATAAGTTCCCTATTCCTCCCAATCTTATAGGATCAGGGCTATCCTTGACAATTTTCTGTACACTAATCTTTCCTCCTTTGGGATAAGCCCCTTCTGCTACCACAACAATGCTAAATCTTCTTCCCTTTTTATTCCTTTCTTTTACCTTCTCACAAACCTTCTCAATCTCAAAAGGAATTTCTGGAATTAAGATTATATCTCCTCCTCCGGCAATTCCTGAACACAAAGCGAGCCATCCTGCATACCTCCCCATGACCTCAACAATCATTACCCGATGATGGGATTGAGCGGTAGTATGAATTTTATCTATGGCTTCTGTGGCGGTTACCACTGCCGAATCAAAACCAAAAGTCTGCTCTGTTCCCCAAACATCGTTATCTATTGTTTTCGGGATGCCAATTATGGGAATTCCCCTCTCAAAAAATTTATAGGCAACCCTTAAGGTTCCATCTCCACCAATACAAACAAGAACATCTAAATTCATCTTCCTAAAATTATCTATACAGCGCTTGGATAAATCACGGAAAACAATTTTTTTCTTAACCTTTATCGGCTGAGCAAAGGGATTGGTTTTGTTGGAAGTGCCCAGGATTGTTCCACCCTGGGTAAGTATACCGGAAACCGCGTCGTAAGTAAGAATTCTGGTGCGGTTTTCCAGAAGACCTAAATATCCATCTTCTATTCCTAAAACCTCCCAGCCATAATTATTAATAGCAGTTTTTGCCACTGCCCGAATTACTGCGTTTATCCCCGGGCAGTCCCCCCCACCAGTAAGTATTCCTATTCTCTTTATCTTCATCTTAACTCGTAATTTAAAACCGATAATAAATATAGAGATGCAGTATCGCTCTTTAACACCGCCTCACCGAGAGTTAAAGGTATAAATCCTCTACTTTTCGCCAGCTTAATCTCACGAGGTGAAAAATCTCCCTCCGGACCGATAAAGAAATAAATGTCTTTCTTAGATTTGAATTTCTCCCATTCCAATTTCTTCAGCGTCGTCTTTTTTTCTTCTACATAAGGAATAAGATATACGCCATCTTTAGGAATTTTTTCTAAAACCTGAGAAAAATTTTCAATTTCCTCTATGCAGGGCATAAAAATTCTTCCTGATTGCTTCACCGCAGCCAGACTAATCTTTCTCCAGCGCTCAAGAAGAATCTTTTCTTTTTCCTTAGATGGTCTAACGATTGTTCTCTCCGTAATTACCGGTATAATTTCATCAACTCCCAGTTCGGTTGCCTTTTCCACAATAAAATCCATCTTATCTTTCTTGGGTATTGCCTGAACTAAATGAAAGAAAGGAGGTTTTTTCTTCCTATATTCTTTTGATAGTATCTTTACTTTTATTCTCCTCTTCTCAAAATCTAAAATCTCTCCCTGATAAACTCCTCCTTCACCATCAAAAAGATTTAAAATATCGCCTTTCTTATGTCGCAAAACATCCTTTATATGATGGACTTCGGGTTCTCTTAGATAAAGAAATTCTCCCTCGATATCCTCCGGATCAACCCAGAACTGCTCCATACTTAAAATTCTAACCCCTAATCAAAAATATGGCAAGTAAATTATATCTAAAAATATCGGGCTTAATCCTTTTTCTCCAGATTAATAATTTTAATCTTTTTCATTCTAAAATTTTTTCAATTTCATAAGGTAATACACCAGAATTAACTTTTTTAGAGAAGGTTTCCTTTAAGAAACTACTTGCATAGAGAATAAGTTTTAAAAAACTATATTTAGTTTCACCCTTTTTTCTCGGAAAGTGGCTTACGGCAAGCTGAGTTAGTAATTTACTTTCTCCAGCAATTACATGTTTTATATTCTTTAAATTTTCTCCATATTTTTTTATAATCTTATCAACCAATTCTTTTTTTATCGCATTAAAGCCACAACCGGGATCTTTAATAATTCTTCCCATCTTCAAGGAAATAAATTTCCAGAAAATAAATGAACCCAATTTTCTCAAGAAATAATCCTTGCGCTTTCTCCGATAGCCAAATACTGCATCATAACCCTCGCTTATTTTTTCTATAAACTTAGGTATCTCCTCGGGTGGATTCTGTAAATCTGCATCTAAAGTTATTATGACATCTCCTTTAGCAATTTTTATTCCCGCTAAAATTGCGGGAATCTGACCAGAGTTTTTTCTTAATTTTACAATCTTTACCTTTCTGTCTTTTTTATGAATCTCCTCCAATACCTTTTGCGAATTATCCCTACTTCCATCGTTAACAAAAACTATCTCCCAATTGTAATTCTTGAGAGCTCTCTCTAATCTTTCATAGAGTTCAACTAAATTTTCTTCTTCATTGTAGACTGGAACAATTACTGAGATAAACCCCGTTAGAAAGTTTTTCTCTCCAACTTCATCACTAATTTTCTCTAAGGGGGTAAACATCTAAACCTCTATTCTTAAACAATATTTGTAAATTTTACACTTATTACATAAAGGCCTTATGGGTCTGCAGACATTTTGACCATAAGTAACAAGAAGGTAATTGAATTTTCTCCAGTATCTTTTGGGCAAAGTTTTTCTTAAAGCAAATTCGGTATCTTCTGGAGTTTTTGTTTTTACCAAACCTAAACGATTAGAAATGCGGTGGACATGGGTATCCACACAGATTCCTAATTTGTTAAATCCCTCAGTTAAGACTAAATTGGCGGTTTTTCTTCCCACACCGGGCAAGGAGAGGAGTTCGTCTAAGGTATCAGGGACTTCCCCTTCAAATTTTTTTATGAGGATCTTACAGATTCTTTTTATATTTCTTGCTTTGGTGCGGTAAAAACCAACCGGATAGATTGCTTTTTCAATTTTTTTTACAGGAAGTTTAAACATCTCCTGAGGAGTCTTTGCCAGATAAAACAATCTTCTGCATGCCCCAGCGGTTGTTTTATCCTGCGTGCGTAAAGAGAGAAGACAGGAAATGAGGATAAGGAAGGGGTCTTTTTGAGAATAGTTCGCAACAAAACTAACTACGGGCAGGCGATATTTTTTTGCTTCACGATGTAAAGTTCTTATCATAGAAGGAAGTATCCTTATCTTAAATCTGCTTTGCTTCATAAAAATAATTCCTTCCCTTATTAATTACATTGCTAATTATCGTTATCCTTAAGAATTGGTTTAATGGACGCTTTACTGCTTGTATATGCGGGGAATTCGTGAATTAATCCTGCAAAGAATCTCGTAAGGTATAGTGTTAGTAAGACCGGCTAATTCCTCAGCAGTAATCTCTTCATTATCCTGTTTTCCCAATAAAACCACCTCATCTCCCAAAGCCACCCCTGGCACATCAGTAACATCAATCATCGTCTGGTCCATACAAACCCTTCCCACGACGGGAACCCGCATACCCTTTACCAGTACCTTTCCTCTATTGGAAAGAAGCCAGTGATACCCATCTCCATAGCCAACGGGCAAAGTAGCAATAATACTTTCTCTCTGGGTAATAAATGTTCTCCCGTAACTTATAGACTGTCCTGCGGGAACCTTTTTAAGAAAAACAATTTTTGTCTTAATACTCATCGCCGGTTTAAGTTCTACAATATCTCTCAGAGAAGGCTCAGGATATACTCCATAAAGAGAAAGCCCGGGGCGAACAAGATTGAAATGGGTTTCTTTATATTTGAAGAGTGCAGTGGAGTTGGCAGTATGGATATATAAAAAATTAATTCCACACTGTTGTAATCCTCCTAAAACAAAGTTAAATCTTGCAAGTTGAAGACCGGTAAAATAGTTTTCTTCTGCAGAAGCAAAATGTGTCCAGATCCCTTCTATAACCAGATGAGGGAATTCTTTGAGTTTTAAGAAGAAATCTAATACTTCTTTATAGGAAACTCCAATTCTTCCCATCCCCGTGTCTATTTTAACATGCACTTTAACAAAAATATTTTTTTCTTTTGCTATCTCTTCTAATCTCTGGGCTACTTCCAGATTACATATGGTAGGGATAAGGTTATATTCAATAACTGCATCTGCTTCTTCAGGAAAGATATTACCTAATATAAATAAATATACTCCTATTCCGTTTTCCCTTAATTCCATTCCCTCATCCACGGTTGCAATGCCCAATTGTTCTATCCCCTGGGAAACAAGATATTTGCTTACTTCAATCAGTCCATGTCCATAAGCATCCGCTTTAACAACCGGCATAATCTTTACCTCAGAAGAAAGAAATTTTTTAATCTGATTAAGATTAAATCCTATAGAAGATAAATCAACCTCCGCCCAGCTCGGCCGGCTATGCTTTCTTAATTTTACTTCCGTCGTTCCTTCCATTGTTATCTTTTAATGTTTACACTGCATTCTTTAGGATAAAGATAAAGAGGAACCAGCTCAAAAGCAGAATCAATTTTCCCTTCCTTAAAGCATTCATAAGCAATTATACCTAAATTTCCTGCTTTAGGATACCATAAATTGTAATTTGCTATTTTTGCCTGCGGTTTTTTCAGCAAAATTTCTTTTCTGTACAGAGAGAGCCCATTCCCTAAGAAAAAAACATCTTTATCCAACTTCTCTAATAAATCTTCTAAAGAAATCAGCAAATAATCCGAAATTCTCTCTATTTTCTCTTCTCTCTTACGATAAATCGCACTGTAAAGTTTTCCTCTTTTTGCATCCATTATAGGACAAATCAACTCTTTAACTTCTCCCTTAAGGTTGTAAGCAATAACATCCAGCGTAGAAATTCCTATTATTGGTTTATTTTCTAAATAAGCAAAGGTTTTCATCACACTTAAGGCAATACGCGTTCCTGTAAAGGAACCCGGTCCTATACCTACTGCAAAAAGTTCTATGTCTTTCAGAGAAATACCGCTTTTCTCAAAAATTTCATTAAGTAAAGGGAAAATAATTTTGTTGCAACTAAATTCTGCCTCTTGTTCAAATTCAAAAATAATCTCTTCATTCTCATTTATTGCCATGGTTAAGTTCTTTGTGGAGGAATCAATACTGAGTATTTTCATAATTGCAAATTAAAAAATGCAAAATTTATATTATCTTGATTTTTTCGCAAATTTTGGGTTTAATTTATTGAGCAATTTCCTATACCTTTCTCCGTGGGGGATTAACTTGATTTCTCTCTCTCTTGTGTCTAAAATTTTCATCTTAACACAGAGATACTCTTCCGGTAAAATATCTCTCATCCGTTCTGCCCACTCAATAATCAGAATTCCTTTCTTAGATAAATATTCTTCCCAGCCCAGAGTTTCTATCTCATTCAAATTCTTCAGACGATAAAGGTCAAAATGGTAAAGGTTTATTTTTGCCGGATACTCTCTGATCAAAACAAAAGAAGGGCTGTTTATAAGTTGTGCCGGAATCCCTAAACTTTGAGCAATACCTTTGACTAAAACTGTTTTCCCCGCTCCCAGTTCCCCCATTAAAGCAATAATATCTCCGGAAACCAAATTTTTCCCTAATTCTTTTCCAATTTTTTTTGTTTCAATTTCGTTTTTAGTAATAAATTTTTTCATTTAAAAATGCCTGAATCCCCCAGGTATTATTTCCTCTAAGCCACCATACCGGTCATAAAGCAAAATTTTTTCTTTATCTTCAGTAATCCTCCCAATAAAACTAATAGGGAATTTTATCTTTATTTTTTTTTCCATGAGCCTCTTGGCTTCTTTTTCTGAAAGAGTAAATAAAAGTTCAAAATCCTCTCCTTCGTTTAAAGCCTGTCCAACAGTAGCTTTTTCTGCTAAAGGAATTTCATCTTTGAAGAGGATTGCTCCTTTCTTACTTTCTTTCAAAATACGGAACAAGTCCGAACTCAAACCATCAGAAATATCAATCATTGAGTTTATTCTAAAGTTATTAACCAAAAACCTTGCTTCTTCTATACGCGGAATAAATTTAAGATGTTTTTTCAAATTATAACTATTCCCCAGATAACCTGTAACTCCTATAATATCATTTACTTTTGCCCCATTGCGATAGGCTATTCTGTTCTCTTCTACCTCACCTACCAACAGAACATCAATAACCAGCTTATCTGCCCGGTTTGTATCTCCTCCGACAATATTAACTCTAAACATATGTGCTAATCTATTTATCCCTGAATAGAGACCTTTGATAAAGTCAAGGGAAAAGTTATCAGGAATTCCCAAAGAAATTAAGGCATAGAGAGGCCTTCCCCCCATACCGGCAATATCTGAGAGAGAACAACCCAGCGCTTTCCAGCCAATCTGATAGGAACTTGCCTGACTTATTTTAAAATGTACATCCTCAATAAGCATGTCCGCAGTAAATAGGAGATATTTCCCCTTTATGTAACTTATTACTGCAGTATCCTCACCAATCCCTCGTATTACTGATTTTTCTGTTTTTATTATTCTTCCCAAATATTCAATAAAGCCGAATTCTCCTATATCTTTTATCAAAATTCTCTTCTTCAACTTTAACTCCTTACTTTTTTCAGTCTCCTCAGGCTTTTTAAATAAGGTCGTCTAAATATTCCTTTCTCGGTAACAATAGCAGTAATTAATTTTCCGGGAGTAACATCAAAACAAGGATAATATGCTTTAATCCCATAAGGAGCAATTCGCCTGTTCATTATATAAAGTATTTCTTCTTGAGGCCTTTCTTCTATGGGAATATCTTTGCCCGTTCTGATTCCAAAATCAAAACTTGATGAAGGACAAACCACATAAAAAGGAATTCTATGGTAATAAGCAAGAACTGCCAGATTATATGTCCCTACTTTATTTGCAGTATCTCCGTTGGCAACTGTCCTATCTGAGCCTACAAAGATTTTATTTACCTTACCCTGAGCGATCAAAGTCGCTGCCATATTATCACAGATTAAGGTAAAAGGAACCTTTTTCTCTTTCAATTCCCAACAGGTAAGTCGCGCTCCCTGTAAAAATGGCCTTGTCTCACAAACAAAAACTTCTATGCGTTTACCCTTTTCCTTTGCCCGTGTAATTACCCCCAGCGCTGTTCCATATTCAACCGTAGCCAAAGCACCGGTATTGCAATAAGTAAGGACCCTGTCTCCATTTTTAATCAATTTTTCTCCCCAGTCCGCAATTTTTCTGCAAACCCATCTCTCTTCTTC
Organism: Candidatus Omnitrophota bacterium; assembly: GCA_050252475.1. Lineage (GTDB taxonomy): Bacteria > Omnitrophota > Gorgyraeia > DTHP01 > DTHP01 > JBFWKV01. The sequence continues at coordinate 10,559 of JBFWKV010000020.1, forward strand.
CATAATCATTTTTGCTTCTTCAAGGATTAATTTTTTTATTTTTCTGATAGGCATACTTCTGTTTTGCTCCAATAGATTTTTCATCCTCTCCAATACCCAGAAAAGATTTATCGCAGTAGGCCGAGAGAGGGCTAAATAAGAAACTACTTTCTCAAAATCTTCTCTGAAGGAAGAATAATTACGGGCGGGAGAATCTTTTATCCCTAAATAAACTCCAAAACCAGCAGTTACTCCAATGAGCGGAGCCCCTCTTACGGTCAAATTATTAATTGCCCTCCAGACATCCTTTACATTTTTACATTCTACATAAGCACGTTTAAAAGGGAGTTTTCTCTGGTCAAGCAAAATCAATTTATTCCTGCACCACTTTAATGCCTGGTAAGACATGGGCTATTTAATCAATTGGGTTTGTTTATTCGGTAATAATTCAACTAAATTAAAAATAAACCTAACTATTTAATAATAACATAAAATCATTTCCTTACCAAGTCCAATAATTTAAGTAAAAAACCTTTGTGCAGAAAAATCGCTCTATGAGGACAGAACTCATAACAACAGAGACATTTTATGCAAAGACCATAATCAATCACCAATTTCCCATTTATAATTTTAATCGCCTTTGCTGGACAGTTATCAAAACAAATCTTACATCTCTTACAGATTTTATTATCTATGGCAGGAAAAGTTCTAAGAAGATTCCCCCCTAATTTTAAAACTTTTTGAGGAATCATGTTGAGAAAAGAACTACGCGGTAAAGGAAAATCTTTAAATAAAAGTGATTTAAAATCTTCGCCTAAAACTTCTATCTTTTCTATTTCTCCTAATCCCCTTCTGTATGCTTCATAAATAGTAGAAATTTTAAATGGGTTCAGTCCCATAAGTTTTGCTAAAACAGAATCTACTGCCACCGCATCACTACTTCCTAAAATTACTCCGGTATTTCTCAAAATCCCTCCCGTCGGTCCTTCTCCCGCCATACTAACTATTCCATCTATAACTACCAAATCAGGTGGTCTGATACTAAATATATCTACAAGAACCCTGCTAAAATCTTTTGGCCGAGGAAATTCCAGATGCAATTCTGTCTTATAAACACCGGGGACAAGACCAAAGGAATTTTTTATTCCTCCGGTAATTATCATAAGGGAATGGGTTTTTAATTTGGGAAGGGAAATAAAGCGGTCGCATTCCAGAACTATTTCTGCAATGGGATAATTTTTTATTTTTCTAATCCTATTAAACTTAACTAATTCTATACCTAAATCACCAGCAATTTTTTTCATTCCCGTCTTTTCATAAACTTCTTCTATATTTACTCCACCGCCCGGACTATCTCCAATAAATACCTCTGCTTGCTTTTCCTTAAATCTTCTGGCTATCTCTTTAACTATCAAGGGATGGGTGGTTATTCCTTTTTCGGGTAAGGCTGCTGATAAGAGATTGGGCTTGATTAAGACTTTTTCCCCTCGTTTAACAAACCTCTCTATTCCTCCTAAAAGTTCAAAGAGTTTATCTATTGTTTCTGAAATTAGGGAGGGAGAATAACTATCACATTTCAAAATAGCCAACTGAGAATTCATTTTAGAAAAACCATTCTATAGAGAAAAATAAGATAGAGTATTAAACTATTATGAAGTATATGTAGTCCGATGGGAGAAATAAGGGAATTTGTCTTCTCGTAGAGATAGACAAGAAGTAAACCGAGAGTAAATATGGGCAAAAATCCTATTACATTCATATGTAATAAAGCAAAAAAGAAGGAAACCAGAAACATCGCCTTCAAGGGACCAAAGCGCTTCCTTAAAGCAGGATAACAGAACCCCCGAAAAAAAACTTCTTCAATCACTGGCCCGATAATCGCAATAAAGACTGCGGTGAAAAATATGAGATATTTCGGCTGAGGAAGAAAGAAGAAATAAAAAAGCGGTGAAATTTCCGGTTTATATTTAAAAAAATCAGTAAGAAAAAAAGTAATAATTACAGTTAGAAAGAGAACGGGAATTATTCCTATATAATGGGGGAAAACAATTAAAAGATTATTTATGAAATTATCCAATTTTAAGCCAAGATTATAAAATGTCAAACGATACTTTTTAAATACAAAATAAAAGATTACCCCGAGGCAGAAAATATCAAATAAGAAAACCCGCACGATAAAATAAACAAAAAGATCAACTTCAAATGTTTTAAGAAATACTGGCTCAATTACCTTTAAAAAATTTATAAAAAAGACAATGACTACTATTACACGAAAAATATCTATAACCTGCCAGCCTGCTTCAGGAAAATTTTGCGAGAAAAGAGAAACATTTCTTTTAAACAACTTGGACAGAAAAAGGAGACAAAGATATATCCCAAAAACAAAAACAAAAAAACCAATAAGAAAATTTATTTTAAATAGATAAGACACATAAATGTTTTCCTCTATATTTTTTACAAAATCCTGGGGAGTAATTTCTTCAAACTGAGAAATTCTTTCCTTAAAAACCTCATCCACCCGAGCAATCTCTAAATTATCACGATTTAGATAGGAAAAAATACCTAAAGCCAAACTTAAAAAAATCAACCAGAGATAAATCTCATTTTCTAAAATTATTTTTCTTATCTTCATAATGTCCGGTTCTTAAAATGTTAAAATTGTCCGATTCAACCTGTTTGATGCAATCTCCTTATTCTATAATTTACCCCCATCTCTTTGCTAATAGCCTCGCATTTTCCTAAATCTACCTCGGGTAAATCTATAAAAGTAATTGTAACATAAGGAATGTACTTTTTGCATTCCAAGATAAATAATTTTACTTCATGAAAAGTATTTTCTTTAAATTCCGATTTACATATTTTAGCATAATTTTCTTCGTTGTCCGCATTTAAAGATACGGAAACCTCATCAATCAATCCTTTCAACTCAGGGACGATGTTTCTTTTATAAATTAAATTTCCCTGACCATTGGTGTTAAGCCGTATGTGGATATTGTTTCTTTCTTTTAGATATTTT
>JBFWKV010000021.1:0-13459 GCA_050252475.1 Candidatus Omnitrophota bacterium
GGCTAAATATAATGAGGCTTTAACAGTCTATGAAAGAATAATAAAGGAGTTTCCTGAATCCTCCTATTTATATTCTGCTTATGTAGGTAAAGCAGAATGCCTTTATAATCTATCCCGGTATGAGGAGACAATTGATTTTTGCAAAGAGATGTTGAGGAAATTTACTCGCCAGAATGATAAAGATGATTTTTACTATATTATGGGCTGGGCATATCGAAAATCGGGCAATTTGGATGAGGCGGTATTGACTTTTGAAGATATTCTCCATTATTCTGACGATGAGCAACTGAGAGCTTCTTCTCTTTCTTCTATCGGAGATATTTATTTAGAAAAAGGAGATTATGTTAAGGCTCAGGAAATTTATGATACTATCTTAAAAGATTATTCTGATAGTCTCTATGTGGATTATGCTCAGATGCAATTAGGACGCATATTTTACAAGACAGAAAAATATGGTGCAGCAACTATTGCTTTGAGAAATCTCATCCTAAATTTCCCCACTTCAAGATACAAAGAAGAAGCAATTTATTATCTGGCCATGTCCTATTTTAAACAAGGAAATTATAAACTGGCTGAAGAGGAGTTTTCCCGTTTATCCAGTTCGCGGACCTATGGAGAAGAAGCAGAGGTAAAGAGGGGAGTTTGTTTATTGAACAGCGGACAATACAGTGAAGCTATAAATTGGTTTAAGAAAATCCGGCGGGCAATAAGAACGGATAAATATCTTCTGGCACTGGATTATTATACTGCTTGGGCTAATTATTTTATGGGTAAGAAAAAGGAATTTCTTAAAGAGATTGATAATATTCTAAAACGTTATCCTGATTCTGATTTATTGCCGGATATTGTTTTCTGGTTAGGTGAATATCATTATCAAGAAAAAGATTTTGGCAAGGCCGAGAAATATTTTCTTCAATTTATTTCAGAATTTCCTAATGATGACTTGGTGGATGATGCACATTACTGGCTGGGTTGGATAAATTATTACCAAAAAGATTTTCTGTCAAGTATTAGATCTTTTGAAGAACTTATTGTAAAATATCCCAACAGTCCTTTAGCTGCCGATGCTTTATATAGAAAAGGGAAAATTCTCTGTGAAATGCGAATGTTCAGTGAAGCTGAAGATACTTTTAAACAATTAGAGAAAAAATTTCCTGATACACATTATTGCTGTCTTGCTATAAAAGAACAGGCAATATTGAAAAAGGGTAAAGGGGATTTTGCTGGGGCTTTATCTTTATTAAGAAAAGGGGAGAATTGTTCTGCTAAAGAGATTAGAGCATCTATTATATTTGAGATAGGTTTGCTTCTGGAAGAATCTAACGATTTAGAAGGAGCTCTTACCGAATATCTTAAGATAGTTTATCTGGAAGGTTTGGATAATATAGAGCTATTAGATCAGGCGAGAATACACATTGCGGAAATTTTAGAGAAAAAAGAAAGATGGATTGAGGCGCAGGAAGTATATAATCATCTCCTCAACTCTTATAATCCAGATATAAAAAATATGGCACGCAAACGTTTAGAGGCGATTAAGGATAAACTGAGATGATTTTTTAATTGTTTATGTTATATTAAACAATATAAAATATTGAAAGGAGGATCAGATGGGGGGATTGGGTATGTGGGAAATAATACAGAAGGGCGGACCTTTAATGTATCCAATTATATTTTGTTCTATTCTTTCACTGGCGGTGGTTATAGAAAGACTATATCATCTTTATCGAGCCAAAATTGACACGCGTGAATTTATGGATAGTATAGCAAATATTTTGCGTCGAAATCGCTTAAGAGATGCTTTACAAAAATGTGAGGAAACTCCCGGTCCAATTGCGCATATATTAAAAGCAGGTATATTAAAACATGGTCGTTCACGGGAAGAGATTAAGGAAGCGATTGAAGACGCTGCTTTACAGGAGATTCCCCGCTTAGAGAAAAATCTTGGCATCTTAGCAACCGTGGCACACATTGCTCCTCTTCTTGGTTTATTGGGTACAGTGACCGGTATGGTAAGGTGCTTTCAGTTGATTCAGGAAAAGTCTGCTTCTTTAAACCCGGTTAACCCGGGTGACCTCGCAGGAGGAATATGGGAAGCACTGCTTACTACAGTAGCAGGATTGGTGGTGGCTATTCCTACTTTTGTGGTCTATAATTATTTAGTGAGCAGGGTGGATGGTTTTATCCTGGATATGGAACGTTCGGCTACAGAGCTGGTTAATCTTCTTACGGAGGAAGAAATTAAAGGGGTATCTCCGTCAATTACTTCCCGCAGGGAAGAGACTGAATAAAAAGGAAGAAAAAAGATGCGTTTCAGAAAACATTTTGAATGGGAGAGAGGTCAGCGGGGGATAGATATCACCCCTCTTGTTGATGTGGTTTTTCAATTATTGATATTTTTTCTTCTGACTTCTTCATTTGTTGTTACTCAAACGGGGATAAAAATAAATCTTCCTAAGGCTATAACCAGCGAGGCTCTCCAAGAGGAGACGGTAGTAATAGTTATAAACAAGAAAGGTTTAATCTTCTTAAATGATAAAGTGGTGACAGTAAAAGAATTAGAAGAGTATCTTAAAGATTTGCCCAGAAGAAAGTCAATACTCCTGAAAGCAGATAGAGAAGCGTCTTTGGGTAAGATAGTGGAAATATGGGACCTCTGCAGAGAGAACGGTATAGAGAGATTAAACATCGCTACGGTACAAGAGGAAGTTGAAAAATGAACCTAACTAGAGAATTTAAAAATTCCCTTTTCATCTCTTTTTTTATGCATGCGTTAGCCTTTCTTATTTTTAATGTTAACCTTTATCCTAAGAAAATAACTCCGTTTAAAAATACAGAAATTTCTTTCTATGGCCAACTTCTGGGAGATTATGATAACAAAGGGAAAAGTTTTAAGACCGGTGTTGATTTTTCTCTAAAAGATAGATTAGATTCGGTTATTGAGAAGAAAGTTTCTATCTTTATGGATACCGCTGGACTCCGGAAAGAATCGTTATATATCTTTCCGGAAAAACCTTTTAAGGAGAAGAAAATAGAAGAAAAACATTCCGTCTATACAGAAAAAACAGGGGAGAGAGAAGTTGTTCCTTCCTTTAATGATAAAATTGAATCTAAAATTAGTTTTCTCCCACCTGTTATCGGTGGGATTAAATCTTCAGAAGAATCCCGTTATTCGGTAATTTCTGAGGAAGAAGGTATGATTTTTAAACTGCGATTTTTTGTCTCGAGTGAGGGAGTGGTAGAGTTTGTGGAACCACATTTATTCAGCGGTAATCCCGATTTAGATATTTTTGTCAAGAAATTGGTGAAAGAAATGATTTTTCTCCCTCATTATGATAAAAGAGGGGAGTGGTATGAGGTAATGGGTTCTTATCCGCAGATTATAGCTAAGCGAGATGATTAATGTTGATTTTTCTATAGCAATTGGGGTATATTTATTATTGATTATTTTGTTAATTGTGCTTTCTTGGATTATCTTTGAACACCGGATTAAAACCAAAGGTTTTTTACGAATTTTGCCCAAAAAGAATATCTGGCAGTGTTCCATATGTTTCTACACTTATATAGATAAAGAATCGGAAATTTCTATATGTCCGCGTTGTAAAAGTTATAACAAAAGAAAAGAAGCAGAAAGGGGTGATAAAGAATGATTACCGAGATAGGAATTACCGCGGGAGATATTTGGCATTATCTTGACGAACACGGACAGACTACACTATCAGCCCTGATTGCGGGGATTGACAAATCACGTGATTTAATACTCATGAGCCTTGGGTGGTTAGCGCGAGAAGGTCATGTAATTCTGGAAGGAGAGAGTGATTTTCGTATATCTTTACGAAGGTAGATAAAGAAGTGTGTTTTCCAATTTTCACTTTTTCTATTCCCCCGAATATGAAGTAAACTTAGGGGAACATGTCTTTCCTACCGTTAAATATAGACTGGTTAAAACTTCTTTGATTCAAAAACTTAATCTAAAAGAAGAGGCTTTTATTAACCCTCCTCCTGCCAGTAGAGAAACAGTTTGTCTTGTACATACTTCAGAATATTTTGATAAATTAAAGTTTAATCGTCTATCCCTGGAGGAGTTATTACGTTTAGAAATTCCCATGGATGAGCAAATCTTTACTGCTTCTCTCATTTGTGTCGAAGGTTCTTATTTAGCGGGAAAATATGCTTTGAATAATAAGTTAGGTGTTCATATTGGAGGTGGTTTTCACCATGCTTTTCCTGACCACGGCGAAGGTTTCTGTGTGTTTAATGATCTTGCTATTACTATAAGGAGGTTGGAGAAAGAAAAATTGATAAGAAAAGCGATGGTGATTGATTGTGATTTACATCAGGGAAATGGAACTGCTTTTATTTTCCAGAAAGATAAAAATGTTTTTACTTTTTCTATCCATCAAGAAAATAATTACCCATTTTATAAACCAGCGGGAAGTCTAGATATAGGTTTAGATGATGGAACAGAGGATGAAGAATATCTGGCTATTCTGGCTAAAAATATTCCTTCTATTCTTAAGAGTTTTAAACCCGATATTATTTTATATCAGGCAGGCGCAGATCCATATAAAGATGACCAGTTGGGAGGCCTCAAATTGACCAAGGAAGGCTTAAGAAAACGTGATGCTTTTATTTTTCACCAGGCAAAAGAAAATCGTATTCCTATTATGGTAACTTTAGGTGGAGGTTATGCTTTTGAGCTTGAAGATACAGTGGAGATACATTGTAATACAATAATAGAAGCACTCAAAACTTTTGATTTAAGTTAAAAGGATACATAAGATGAAGGGAAGTGTTTTGGTAGCGATGAGTGGAGGGGTGGATTCTGCAGTAACTGCTTATTTGCTTAAAGAAGCAGGTTATGAGGTTATTGGTGCTACATTTAGACTCGGGATGGAAGATGCAAAAAGTACAGTTTATCCGAGGGCTCTACATGAAGAAAATATAGAAAACTGTCGTAAAGTAGCAGAAAAATTAAAAATTCCTTATTATGTGTTTAATCTGGATAACGAATTTAAAAAAGAAGTTATAGAATATTTCATGGATGAATATCTGCAAGGACGTACCCCCAATCCCTGCGTCGTTTGTAATGCTCGTATAAAGTGGGGATATTTTTTCAGGAAGGCAGAAGAGTTGGGATTAGATTACTTTGCTACCGGGCATTATGCTAAAGTTACTTATGATGGGAGAAAGAAAAGATTTATTCTTAAGGAAGCAGAAGATAAAGAAAAGGACCAATCTTATTTTCTGTTTATGCTAGGTCAGGAGGAACTTGCTAAAACGCTGTTACCGCTGGGAGAATATAAAAAAGCCGAAGTTCGGAAACTGGCAAAAAAATTAGGATTGTTTATTTCTGAAAAGACTGAGAGTCAGGATGCCTGTTTCATTCCTAGAGATAATAAAAATGATTTTTTTCTGAAAAATTTTCCAGAGATAAAGCCTGGCTTTATTCTAAATAAAGAAGGGGAAATTTTAGGAAAACATAAGGGAATAATATTCTATACCATCGGACAAAGGGAGGGTTTAGGCATTGCCTGGCGCAGGCCCTTATACGTGATCCGGATTGATGCTAAAAATAATACGCTAATTGTAGGAGAAAGAGAGGAAATTTTCCGAAATCGTCTCAGAGCAAGGGATTTAAACTGGGTAAGCATCGATAGGCCGAAAGAAAAGTTGAGGGTAGAGGCAAGAATTAGACACCGCCATCTTAAAGCTTCTGCTACCGTCTATCCTTCCGAGGACAATTCTGTTGAGGTTATTTTTGATGTGCCACAGTTTGCTATTACTCCGGGGCAAGCGATAGTTTTCTATAAAAATAGTATAGTGCTGGGTGGGGGCTGGATTGATTAAACAGGATGATTTAAATACCAGGTATCAAAAATTTAAAAAGCTAAAATCTATCTTGAAAAATCTTGGTTCGGTAGTAGTTGCATATTCGGGAGGAGTGGATTCTTCTTTTCTTCTTAAAGTAGCAAAGGATGTTCTGGGAAAAGAGAATGTTCTGGCAGTCACTGCTTATTCAGAGATATATCCTAAGAATGATTATAAATATGCAAAGGCTTTGGCTGATAAGTTGGGGGTTAATCATTTTATCATTCACACAGAAGAATTAAAAAACTCAAATTTTCGGAGGAATTCCCCTGTTCGTTGTTTTTATTGTAAGTTTGGGCTTTTTAAAAAATTAAATTCTCTTTGTCGGGAGAAAGGTTATAATAGAGTTGTAGATGGCACAAATTACGAAGATAGATTTGATTATCGTCCTGGAGCAAAGGCAAGAAAAATATGGAATGTTCTTAGTCCGCTGGAAAAAGCGGGGTTAAAGAAGAATGAAATTCGGTTATTGGCGAAAGGTTTAGACCTTTCTAACTGGAATAAACCTGCTCAAGCATGTCTTGCCTCAAGATTTTCTTACGGAACAGAGATTACTCCTGAAAAATTGAAAATGGTGGAAAGCGCCGAGGACTTCTTAAGAAAAAAAGGTTTCCAACAGATAAGGGTGCGTTTACATCAAGATATAACACGGATTGAAGTAGGTAAAGATGAAATCAGTAAATTCTTTTACGGGGAAATTCTCATGTTTAAAATTATAAGAAAGTTCAAAAACCTTGGATTTAAATATATTACTCTGGACCTTGAAGGATATAGAAAGGGGAGCCTGAACCCTTAAAGATTAAACATCTTGCAAAATATTTTTATTATGGTATGATATTTTAGAAAAGGTTATTTTGAAAGAATGTGCGACGGCGTAGCTCAGTCTGGTAGAGCAAGCGGCTCATACCCGCTAAGTCGGTGGTTCAAATCCACTCGCCGTCAGTAATTTTCCTTTGTTAGTCAGGATTATTTAGATTTCTGTGAGTATTATCCTTATGCTTGAAGAGAAAGTGATAGAAACAATCTCTAAATTCAGAATGTTAGAAAAAGGTGATAGGGTACTTATAGGAGTATCGGGAGGAGCGGATTCAATTTGTCTGCTCTCTGTCCTTTATAATCTCAGAGAAAGATGGGATTTAGATATACATGTGGGACATCTTAACCATAAACTGCGGGATAAAGATTCAGATGAAGATGCTCTTTTTGTAAAGGAATTTGCCGAACATCTGAAACTTCCTTTTCATCTTGGCGAGATAGATGTGAGAGAAAAGATAAGAAAGATGGGTTGGTCAGAAGAGGAAGGAGCCCGCTTTTTACGTTACGATTTTTTTTTCCAGACCGCCAGAAGTATAAAGGTAACAAAAATTGCTCTTGGGCATACCCGCGATGATCAGATAGAAACAGTGCTTATGCGCTTGATCAGAGGAGCAGGTATTTTGGGATTAAGAGGAATTCCTCCAGTAAGAGAAGAGAACAATTTCTTGATTATCAGGCCTCTTTTTGAAACATGGCGTGAAGAGATATTGAGATATTTAGAGGATAAAAAAATTAATTACCGGGTAGATAAAACCAATTTATCCTCACGGTATTTACGCAACCGTATAAGAAATGAACTGATTCCTTATTTGGCAAAAAATTTTAATCCGCGGATTAAAGAAATTCTTGCTAATACCGCAGAAAATTTAGGATTAATCTACGAATATATAAACAAACAGGCAAAAAGGAAATTTAATTCTGTAGTTAAATTGGAAGAAGGGAAAGTAAAAGTTATTCTGGATAAATTCAAAAAGCTTCCCTCAGTTTTGCAGAGAGAGGTTTTTCGTTTAGCGATTAAGAGTATAAAAGGGAATTTAAGGAGGATTAATTATCAACACTGGAGAGAATTTGAGAAGTTTATTCAGGTGAGTTCTACAGGGGCAATGATGGATTTGCCCCAGGGTGTTTCTGTGGAGAGGGAAAAGAAAGCATTGGTGTTTTCTCTGAGAGCTTCCAGAGTTGAAAGTGAGGTGTAAAATGTCTGATGGGCAGAAGAAAGAGAGCAGTAATTTTTTTAAGAAGATTTTTTCCTTATTGATTGTGGTTGTTTTGATTATGTATTTGGTTAATCTTGGCAAACTATCTCTGGAGGGTCCACCTGTAGAACTTAGCTATGGGCAGTTTTATCGCATGCTTTTGGCTAATCCACAGAATAGAGAAATTCAATCTGCAATAAAAACCGAAAATATCATTACGGGTGTGTTGAGTAATGGCAGGAAATATATAGTTCATGTTCCTGATAATGATCCCGATCTGTTGAAGATTCTACGCGATAATATCGCTGAGTTTGTAATCAGACCTCCTCGCACTTTCCTGGTCAATCTCTTTTATTCTCTCGGGCCAGTGCTTTTATTTATTTTCTTTCTCTGGTATTTTGGTTATCGTAGTGTCCAGACAGGTGGTTCACGCATTTTGAGTTTTGGAAAATCTCGGGCGCGTTTGATTACTACTACTGGTCAGGCAAAAACAACTTTTAATGATGTTGCTGGTGTAGATGAAGCAAAGGAGGAATTGAAGGAAATAATTGAATTTTTGAAAGACCCGAAGAAATTTCAAAGACTGGGAGGTAAAATTCCTAAGGGAGTTCTTTTGGTAGGTCCTCCCGGCACGGGAAAAACTCTTCTTGCTAAAGCAGTGAGTGGAGAAGCAGGGGTTCCCTTTTTTAGTATTTCAGGTTCAGATTTCGTAGAACTGTTTGTGGGAGTAGGGGCGAGCAGGGTGAGGGATCTTTTTGAACAGGCTAAAAGGTATGCTAAACAGAATGAACGAGGTTGTATTGTTTTTATTGATGAAATAGATGCAGTAGGAAGACAGCGTTTTGCGGGAATTGGAGGAGGACATGATGAAAGAGAACAGACCCTCAATGCTTTATTGGTAGAAATGGATGGATTCAACAGTGAGCAGGGAATAATTGTAATTGCAGCAACCAACCGGCCTGATGTTTTAGACCCTGCTTTGCTTCGTCCCGGTAGATTTGATCGGGTGATAGTAATTGACCGTCCGGATATTAAAGGTAGGGAGGAGATACTCAAAGTTCATACAAGAGGGGTAAAGCTGGCTCCTGAGGTTAACTTGAGGAATATTGCCCGTCAAACCCCAGGTTTTTCGGGAGCAGACCTTGCTAATCTTGTGAATGAAGCAGCGCTTTTGGCAGCGAGAAAGAATAAGGAAGCGGTAGATATGGCTGACCTCAATGAAGCCATTGACCGGGTGATAGCAGGGCCAGAGAAAAAATCTCGTGTGATAAGTAAAGATGAAAAATTGAGGATTGCGTATCACGAAGCAGGACATGCTTTGATTTCTTTTTATATTCCCGGTCCCACCCGTCCTTTGAAAGTGACTATCTTACCCCGCGGAATATCTTTGGGGCATACTATGGATTTTCCTTTGGAAGATAAATATTTACACACCAAAAAAGAACTTCTGAGGCAAATAACTATTTTCTTGGGAGGTCGTGCGAGTGAAGAGATTATTTTTGAAGATATTTCTACAGGTGCCGAGAATGATTTAAGACAGGCGACAGAAATTGCCCGGACTATGGTTACCAAATTGGGGATGAGTGAGAAATTGGGGAATATTACTTTAGGGAGAGCCCAGCATCAGATATTTCTTGGCCGGGATATATTTGAGGAAAGAAACTATAGTGATGCAACTGCCTTACTCATTGACCAAGAAGTATGTAGCATTATTAATAGCTGTTACAATCGTGCTAAAGAGGAATTGAATAAACATAAAGATAAACTTAAACTTTTAGCAGAAACTCTTCTGGATAAAGAGGTCCTTGAGCAGGAAGAAGTGGAGAAACTCTTGGGGATAGAAAATGAGCAAAAGAATGAAGATAAGGTTGCTTAGATTTGAGGAAGAACAGGATTTTTTATCCAGGATGCATTCTTTAGGCGTGGATAAAACTGGTCAGAAGATTATGTCCGGTAAGGGGATTTTTTATACCCTCGAGATAAAACAACTTGATTCTATTCTTTGTAATGTATTGAAGCAGGAGATGCTTTCTTTAGGAGGGGAAGTAGCACTGCCCCGCAATGTAATTACAGGGAAATTAAGAAGAAGTGACTGTATAGTCAGCGGGACGCTTCTTCAATATCGTAAACTTATTAATAAATTAAAAATTCAACCTTGGGGTTTGCAAAATTTAGGAGAAAGGATTGAAGAAATATTGAATAATATTCAGAGAAAAAACTGGCATATTAAAGCAGGTCGTTTTTCTCTCAACATAGGAAAACGAACTCTTCTTATGGGGATTTTAAATATTACTCCTGACTCTTTTAGTGATGGTGGGATGTTCTATAAAAAACCACAGCAGGTAATTGAGTTTGCTCTGAAGATGGAAGAAAATGGTGCTGACATAATTGATATAGGAGGGGAATCTACCCGTCCGAGCGCAAAGGTTATTCCTCTGGAGGAAGAGTTAAGAAGGGTAATCCCTGTGATAAAAATTCTAAACAGAAGGCTTAAAATTCCCATTTCTATTGATACTCGTAAGGCAAAGGTAGCTAAAGAAGCTATTGAGGCGGGTGCTTCTATAGTAAATGATGTAAGCGGATTGCGCGGGGATGTGGGGATGAAGAAAGTAATTGCTCGTTACGGTGTTCCGGTAATAATTATGCATATGAAAGGAACTCCGCGCACAATGCAGAAAAGACCTGTATATAAGGATTTAATCTCTGAAATCATTGATTATCTGGAAGAAAGCATCCGTTTAGCCCAGAAGAGCGGGGTTTCTCTGGAAAATATTATTATAGACCCGGGAATTGGTTTTGGTAAGACAGTGGAACACAACCTGATAATTTTGAAAAATCTTTATCAATTTAAAATTCTGGGACGTCCAATTATGGTGGGTACATCACGTAAATCTTTTATCGGGAAAATCCTTAATTTGGAGGTAGGAGAGAGAATCTTTGGAACCATTGCCAGCTGTGTCTTGGCGGTTATAAATGGAGCAAATATTTTGCGGGTCCATGATGTTAAAGAGGTAAAACAAGCAATTAAATTGATTGATGCTATAAGAGAAGCAAAAGATGGTTAAAATAGCGGATTATTTCAGTCCAGTTTTCTTAAGGTCAGTGGTGGAGATAGTTATTCTTTGGTTTGTTATTTACCGGATATTAGATTTTATTCGTAGTAGCCGGGCAATTCAGGCATTAAAAGTAATTTTCGTTCTTCTCATTGTTTTTTTAGTAACTCAGCGTTTAGGATTGGAGGTGATTACCTGGATTATAAATAGGATTTTTACCATTTCTGTTATAGCTTTGTTGATTATCTTTCAACCGGAATTGAGAAATGGTTTAATTCGTTTAGGAGGGGGACATTTTTTGGGAATATTCTTTCGTGAAGAAAGGGAATTTGAGGATTTGATTAAGGGAGTATTGAAATTATCCAAGAAAAGAATTGGAGCTTTAATTGCTCTCCAGAGGGAAGTGAGTTTAGAACAGTATGTAGATACAGGAATAAAAATAGATGCGCTTATTAATCCAGAGGTAATTGAGGCTATCTTTTATCCCGGTAATCCCCTGCATGATGGAGGTGTAATTATTCATAGACAGAGAATTGTAGCAGCAGGGTGTTTTTTCCCGGTTTCTACCAATCCTTATCTTTCCAAAACCCTGGGGATGCGTCATAGAGCAGCGGTGGGGTTATCAGAAGAGAGCGATGCGTTAGTTATTGTGGTATCTGAAGAGAATGGTGCTATATCCGTTGCCCAGAAGGGAATACTGAGGCTGGATATAGATGAAAAAATTTTGCGTACCACTTTAAATGAACATTTCCAGCCTCAAAGAGTAAGAAAAGTTTAAATTCTATGAAGAAAAATATTATTCTGAATAATTTATGGTTAAAAATAATTTCTCTAGCATTAGCCATATTATCCTGGTTTTACATTAATAATGAAATTATCCAGTCCAAACAGCGAGATAAGGTAACTTTAGTCTGGGATAAGGAACTCAATTTAGAGGTAAGAGAACTGCCTGTGCGGGTAAACATTAAAGGTGCACCTCCTCCTGGCTATGTATTTGTAGAATCTAAGCTGGTGGTTAATCCTGCTCGTTGTAAAGTTGTAGGAAAGAAATTTATTCTGGATACCCTTGCTTATGTAGAGACAGAAGCGGTAGATATACGCACTTTTACTAAACCTACGATAGTAAAGACCACTTTACGTTCGCTTCCTAATGTTATTATTCCTGAAGGAGAAGTGGAGTTAACCATTCCTATTGAAAAAGTGAGGCGGTAAATATGGTTAAATTAGGGGTTAACATTGACCACGTTGCAACTCTGCGTCAGGCAAGGAGAGGTTTAGAACCCGATCCTGTATGGGCAGCGGTTATATGTGAGCTTGCAGGATGTCAGGGAATTGTTGTTCATCTGAGAGAAGATCGAAGACATATAAATGAAAGAGACTTAAGACTTTTGCGTTCTACCGTAAAAGTAAAATTGAATTTGGAGATGTCTATCGTAAAAGAAATAGTGGATATTGCCTGTGAGATAAAACCCGATCAGGCAACTTTGGTCCCTGAGAGAAGAGAAGAGATAACCACGGAAGGGGGATTAGATGTTGTTAAATATTTTCTCCCCATAAAAGAAGTTGTAGATAGACTGCACAGGGAAAATATAATGGTGAGTATTTTTATTGACCCTGTAGAAACTCAGATAAAAAAGGCAAGAGAAACAAAAGCAGAGTTTATTGAACTCCATACCGGTGCGTATGCGAATGCCAGGAGCGAAAAAGAAAAAGAAGAAGAGTTATTAAAGTTAATTCAAGCAGTACAGATAGCAAAAGGAATTGGCTTAAGGGTGAACGCTGGACACGGATTGAACTATCTCAATGTGCGCAATGTGGCAAAGATTCCGGGAATTGAAGAGTTAAATATCGGACATGCTATTATTTCTCGAGCAGTGTTTGTGGGACTTGAGAAAGCGGTAAAGGAAATGTTGGAGTTGTTGAAATGAATATTGAAACAGGAATAGATTTGATTGAAACGGAGAGAATAAAGAAAGTTTTAAGTAGATGGGGGGATAATTTCTTGAACCGGATTTTTACTCTGCGTGAAAGAGATTATGTGAGGAATAAAAAGTTTTATTTTGAAAATTTAGCAGCACGCTTTGCAGCAAAGGAGGCAGTATTTAAAGCAATAGGAAATTTAAAACTTAAATGGCAGGATATAGAAATTCTCAATAATGGTACGGGAAAACCAGAAGTTTTTTTAAGTGATAAAGCAAAAAAGTTGATAAGAAAGGAAAAGATTAAAGAAATCAAGGTCAGCCTTACCCATACAAAGAATTATGCGGTAGCACAGGCGGTAGTAATTAAAGGTTAAAAACACTTAGGCTGATAGAAGAAGAGCAACTTCTAATTTAAAAATGAATATAGAAAAAAAGATAATTAAGATATTGACCTCTCGAAATCCTGATACGCATAAAGGAGATTACGGGCATGTTTTTGTTCTCGCCGGTTCAAAAGGACTTACAGGAGCAGCAACTTTATGTTCTCAGGCAGTTCTGCGTGTAGGTGCAGGGTTGGTTACTTTAGGAATTCCCGAGAGTCTTA
>JBFWKV010000022.1:0-13382 GCA_050252475.1 Candidatus Omnitrophota bacterium
GTTCTCCTTCGGATAAATTGTTTTTTTTCTTTTTCCATAATGCCCCCTTTCACTATAAATTAGTTTGATGCGCTAAGAGAAAAATGAACTATTTTTTAAAACATAACTCCAGATTTCATTCTATCCCAAGTGCTTTCTTATCCACTTCAATTTTGGCTTTTTCTCTCAAACCTTCTATCCAGCTGTTAAATGCCTGAGTTTGCTTATTCCTTATAACCTGCCATTTTATCTCTTTATAAACCTCAGTAAGCGGTTTCTCCACTAATCCTCTATCTTTCAACTCATTATAATATGCCTCAATCTCCTGGTCATTTGTCTGGATGCGGGAAGCAAACTCGTTACTCTTCCTGTCCAGAACCGCCTTTAACAAGGTCTGTTCATAGAAACGCTCTATTGACTTTAGAAATTCTCTCTCTTGATTTAAGCCGAGACGTTCTGCCTCTTGTAAAATCAATTTACGATTAATCAGATTTTCTAGAAAAGCCTCTTTCTGATTCACCGGACCTAAAAGCCCTGCCCCTGCCTCTTTAAACTCCTCCTCAAATTCCTCGGCGGTCATTTTAAAATTATTAATTATTATTGCTGGATTTTCTTCGCTCTTCTTGGCGCAACCAGAGTAGAATAAAACGAAAACGCCCATTATTATTACTATATTCTTTCTCATTGCTACCTCCTCTTCTTAAAAACCCATTAAATTTCTGATTATACAAGTTATTACTTATTATTCCATCTTTTCTCTAATTTCAGATTTTACCACCTTTATTATATCTTATCCAGTAAAATTTTAATATTGTTTTTTCTCGCTTAAAACCAAAAATATCATTGGTCTAAAAATTCAAAATAATATAAGAATACCTTAAGATTTTATTTTAAAGATCGAAGAGAAGAGCGAAAAAAATTAACTATTTAACTTTAGACCTGATTTAATCTTTCTGGGGAGAAGAAGCGGGAAGCTGACTAAGGATTAATTTGAAGGTATGTTTAAAGGCAATAGCATAAATCTCTTCTTGAACCACTACATACAACCTTCCAATAATACAATAAGCAAACTCCTTAATCTGATTCTGCGTATCAATTCTTTTACGAATAAACAACTGGCGGGGAGAAAGGTCTTTTTGCCGAAGTTTTTCTACCTCTCCTTCTAAATTTAAAGGGTCATCAATGTGAATCTTATCCTTTATTATATAAATACTCCTCCGTTCGCTGTGACAGAGTATTCCCTCCTTTTCTAAAGTCTCTGCGACAAAAGTATTTTTCTGCCCTTTTTCTAGATTATGCACATTTTTGAATGTTATTTTTCTCATTTTATTTGTCGTTATAAAGTATTTAATTAAAACTCATTCTCTTATTTTTGCCAGATAGCCAAACTGCCAACATCTTGAAGCAAAAGCCTTCAGATGTTCTATCTCGCCTGGTTGATGGACTACGGTTTGCAGAGCCAGATTACCCTTATTATCTCTTCTGTAGACCTTTATCTCGCAGGGTTGATTAAGCATGTTTTTTAATTTCTTATCCTTTATTTTTATGTAAAGCTTCCCTCCTTTAACTTTAACACAACCTTTCGGGCCTCCTTTTTTCTCAATTACTCCTTTTAGCAAGCCGTCGGTAATATCAGTTTTCCTAATTTCGTAGAATTTTATTTCCATTTTTCCCCTTTATTTTTCTTGGAAAAACATTTTGTTAATGTCTATATCCACTCCTAAATCTTCCAGCTCTGAAGCAATATATAGGGCTTTTAGTTTATACTTTTCTTCTTTTGTTTTTAACCACTCTGAATAAATATCTAAAAGAAGGTTTTCCTTCTCCTTAATCACAAATTGTTTCTCGTACTCACTCAGCCCTCGCAAAAACTCTGTCCATCCTTCCTCTACTATATTATTCCTGTATTCTTTCATCTTTTCCCCTTTCTTTTATAATTATCTTTTAAAGTATTCGCCTAATCTTAAGCAAACTATATGCCAAAATATAAGGAAGGAAGAGATTTAAAAGGTTAATATATGTAAGATATTTCTATTCAATAACTTACGATAGAAATAAATAGAGATATAAAATAATTACCAGAAAGAGGCCATACGAAGATTCTTCTTGGGAAGAGGTAATTTTTTATCCTTAAAAAAGGAGTTTTTTGTAATATTTCAGACTTACTTTCGTAAGATTAAGCTTAACATATACTTACGAGAAAATTAAATGTGGCATAAGTGGAAAAAAATAATTCAGGGGGGGTAAATTTTATTTACTTCTTCTCCATTCACTGTATATCCAGCTGGCCAAAAGTATTTTCAGCAGGTCAGGAAAAAGAAAAGGAAGAAGACCAGAATATACAAGAGTAAGTAGGTTTTCTTTCAGGAAAAGAGCAAGTTGAATTATTCCTGCAAGATAGATTATGCAGATGCCGATAAAGAAATAGATAACCAGTGTAAATATGTTTATCTTCTTACCATATATCAACCTGCCCGTAAACCAAGCAGAAATAAGAAAACCCCAGAGGTAGCCTCCGGTAGGACCAAGGAGATGCAATATTCCTCCCCGACCGCCGTAAAATAACGGTAACCCCAAGGAACCCAGCATAAGATATCCCAGCTGGCTTAAGAAACCGCCCCCAGCACCCAATACTGCTCCGGAAAGAAGCACAAAAAAAGTCTGCAGGGTAATAGGGACAGGCGTAAAAGGAAGGGGAATATAAACATACGCTCCCAGCGCAGTAAATATCATAAAAACTATTATCCCTATTATCTTCGTCAAAAAAGAGGACTTAATTACTTCTATATCCGTCCAAGAGAAAACTCCCTTTTTTATTGAACCTATCATTGTACACAACCCCTTTTATTCCTCAATTTTACATTTCACCGGTTTGGTGGTTAGATAAATTGCCAGAGGTCCTAAAAGAAAAGAAGCAATATAAATAGAAAGAACAAAACATATTATACCAGAAAAAAACCGTAAGATGCAAGCCAATAATAAGATAATCCCAATAAAAGTAGAAAGTTTTAAAGCCCGATAGAAATCCCAAAGTTTCATACGTGCAGTTTCTAATTCTCCCATTGCCCCTGTCTTCCAGACAAATGGACGATTTCTTATCTGGGCAAGAAAGTTCTTTACCAGTGCCGGGGGTCTATAAACCAAATCCAACTTGTGAATCAGATTAGACACAAAAGTCTCAATTATCCCTTCTTTAATAATCCTTGCCCAGGATTTGTCCAATTCTACCACTGCATCTTGATAGAGCTTCCCTTTCTTCTTTACCACCCAGGGAGCAATAAACTTGGGAATAATAATGCTCACTAAAGGAATCCCTACAAACAAAGGAATAAGTATTTGCGGCTTCTCTAAAGTCATTAACGAAATAATACCTCTCCTTTTTAATTCCCAAGCAACAATCATCCCTATAAGCCAGAGTTCATATACAGGAATACCTATCAGACGTCTCAAAAGCACAAAGAGATGAGTCTTCCTGCCTGGTTCAAACTTTTTGAATAAAAACCTCCTTACGGTTTCCAAATCACCCCAGTCCCATTGTACCACACGCATCAGTTCTGCTAATTTGTTGGAAAAACTCTTCTCATAAATATATACATCTTCGCAGAGAACGGTCCAGGCTTTCAATGCCTCCTGGAAATCGTGACTGGCAGATTTCCCGGGATGAAGCCATTCACTCTTTATTATTTCTCTTACATAACCCTCCACCTGCATTGCTCCCTTACCATAAAAAGGACTAAAAACAAAAAGACGCCACTTTGCTACAGGGTCAAACTCATACATTCTTCTTGCCCAGGAACACATCTGAATAAACCTATCTTCGCGGGGATTGGTAAGTTCAATGGAGGGTTGCCAGATAATAAAATCTTTATTTTCCGGGTGCACTATTTTGGCAACCAGTTTTCTCACTTCCCCTTTAGGCCAGTAGTTGTCAGCATCAGAAACAATGGCAACACTGATTCTTCCTTCTTTATCCACTTCCACATCCTTACCCTCTAAAATATCTGAAACACTTCCTTTTAATCCCAGCGCTTTTACATCACCCAGAATTTCATCCCAGATGGGTAGCTGTGGGTTACGTGTTCCCTTTGTCCAGGGTTCCCATATTTTATCTTGGTAATTGTAGGGACGGGTTTTTCCCTCATAGAGTAACATAATAGCATCATGGAGAATTCCCACTTTTTTAAAAAAATCGCAGGCGTGGTTGCGGTGGAAATAAAAAACTGTTTTTTCTCCAAATTCTTTCTGAAGTTTCTTGATTTCGTTCCTTGTCCACTCCCGCACATTAAGATCGCGGGTATTATCAATGACAATAAATTTGAGGTTATTTTTGTTATCCTCAGCGGTATTTAAAATATCTTTACGCATATTGGTAAGAAGGTTTTCCATCTCATAAGTAGTTTTCGCAAAAATAGGCCGGAAAAAAACTACCTTTATCTGCTGAGGAATACCCTCTTTAACAATAGCAGGAATCCCTTTCAGCACCAGGGGGGAGGTAAAAGTATAAATAAAGAAATGAAGAACAAGACTTACTATTCCTGCCACACAATAGGCAAAAAGGATAAGCATAAAGGCTGTAAAATAGGGATTGCTCCAGCGAAAACTAATGAAGTAAAGCCAGGTAAGAAACCCCACTAAACTCCATTTTACTACTCGATAAACAAAAATTCGCGGGGATGATTTTTTGATATAATCCATACCCCTACCTCCTTTTTGCTTTTCTTGCTACGGTAATAAAACCAGTATGTCCAATCATGCGATGCTGGGGTCTTACCGAAAGCCCCTCTATATTCCAGGGTCTCATTATAGATTCCCATGTTTCAATAAAGAAAAAATCACCTTCCTTTTGCAGGGATTTTACAAATTTCTCCGATTGAATTATTGTAGGAAGATAAGCAAGCACAATTCCTCCCGGCCGGAGAGCTTCCTTTAAAGTATTTATCGCCTCCCAAGGACAGGGAAGATCTAAAATAAATCTATCTACATTGTCTTCATCTATTCCCTGATAAATATCTTTGATTTTAAACTGGAGATTGGGTACCTCACCAAGAAAATTCTTTATGTTAGTTTTGGCTATTTCCTGTAAATCCTCCCGTACATCGTAAGAGATAACTTTCCCCCTCTCACCCACCGCACGTACCAAAGTAAGCAGTAAGGCACCTGAACCACTTCCTGCCTCTACCACCTTTAGCCCAGGATAAATATCCGCCCACATAAGTACTATTCCTAAATCTTTAGGATGCATAATGGCAGATTTGCGTGCCATCTTTTTAATAAATTCGTTGAGGGTAGGGCGAAAAACAAGAAATTCTTTCTCCGTATTGGTTAAAACTACCTCTCCCTCTTCTTTATCTATTGCTTGATTATGTTCAATAGTTCCTCTATGGGTCATAAATTTCCCATTGCGGGTCAACCTTTGGAGATAAGATTTACCTTTAACAGGGTCGTAGAAAATTACTAATTCTCCTTCTTTAATTATTCTATCTTTAATTAGCTGTTTACACATCGGTTTTGAATTTTAAAATATATTCTCCAAAGAGAGGGTCTGTAAGGTTAAAAGTATTATCCGGGTTTCTTCTTAATAACCCTTTATCTTCCAGTCGATAAACAAAATTCTTTATATTACTGATGGGAAATTTTTTTGCTTTCCTTTCTAAAATCATAATTGAACGCAGGTCGGAAATACTCAAAGGATGATTTTTCTCACTGAAGATAAAAAGCAATTCTTTTTCTCTTTCGCTCGCTTTGTGATATAAAACCTCAAAATACTCCCTTCCCAAATCGCGCAGAGTATTACGTAAAGCTACTCCCCAGGATTTTTCATCTACTTTCCCGTTTAATTGAGCATCAAAAAGATGACTGGATAGAAGCTGTACTTCATAAGGATGTCCTTGAGTATACTGAAAAATTTTTTCTTTTATCTCAGAATCAAAATCCACCCCTGTTCCTTCTAAACTTCTTTCTATAAATTTAAAAGTCTCCTCTCGATTAAATGGCTCAAGAATAATCCTCCTGCGGAAAAATCTTCCTACTGGGTCATGTTTGTCTAAAAAACTTTGCCATCCTTGAGGAGTGGAGGAAAGAAAGAAAGAAAAATTCGTCTTATCTATGATATCATCGCGACTTAAGGTAGCCCTTAAAACATCAATCGTTTCAACATGGGGCAGAAAATTCTGCACATCATCAAGAAACACAAAAGCAATAGGCGATTTTATCTCTTTCCATACGCGTAAAAGGAATTTAGTAAATTCTATCTGAAGAGGAGCGCTCTTTTTCTCTTTTAACTTGAACTCTTTGCGGAAGAGAAGAATCTTTTCGTCTTTAAGGGGAAGTCCAAGTATTATCTCTTCCATTATCAGACTTAAATGGGAAACCAAACCTTCGCCTATCTCGCTTTTATTTATTCCGCAATAGGAAGTCCACAGACCACTTCGCTGGGCAATTTTTCTGAACTGCTTTAATAGAGAAGTTTTACCTACTCCCCATTCTCCCAGAACAAGAAAATGTTCTGCCTTAGCCGATTTTACCTGCTCAATTAAACTAATGAATTCCTGCAAAAACTTTTCTCTACCACTGAAAAATTTCGGTTCCAGGCCTGACTGGGGAGTAAAAGGATTGGTAGAAATCATCTTGGCGCAAAAAAGATATTAATAGAAAGGATAATCAAACCAAGAATAATAAACAAAACCCCTGTTTTTACAGGGTGCTTGAGTAACCCCTCATCGGTGAAGAGTAAACGTTGTCCCCACTCATTCAATTTTTTAACCCAACGGGGGAAAAAACAAAATACAATTCCCGCAAGAATAACAACCACTCCCACTGCCTGTAGCACTCTACTCATACTTCTTGCCAGAGCATTAATATCCTCTCCCATAAGCCCCTCCTAGTTAAAAACTACGGTTAAACATAATTTTCTCTTATCGTAATCATCATAAATACACCCCGCTATTTATCATTACAGGTTCTAATGTTTCCTAAACTGTCCGTGTCCATATAATTATACCATCCAGAGCAGTCATAACTCTATTTTCTTGCCTTCCCTCTCTGAATTTCGAACTTTCCCGAATATCCGCTTCCTCGTTAATCACCAGAATCTTCTCAACTCTGGTTATTTTTTTCTAAGATACTCTTTACTTTCTCTATCAACTCTTCGCTTTCAAAAGGTTTCTCAATGTAGCCAGAAATATTCTGAAAATAAAAAATATCTTCCATCTTATCCCTTTCTTTAACCGAAAGCATAATCACTGGTGTTTGTCCTATTTCTCTATCTTTACGCAATTCCTTCAAAGTGGTGTAACCATCCATATTAGGCATCATTATATCCAGAATGATAAGGTCAGGTTTTTCCCTGCGGGCAAGAGAAAGCGCCATCAATCCATTTTCAGCAGTAAGCACATCGTAACCCTGTGAAATCAGCCGGCTTTTAACAACTTCCCGGATATCTTCCTCATCATCAACCACCAAAATCTTCTTTCTCATATTGTCCCTCCTTATTAACCAAGGTTTTATCCGTTAATAGTTCTTCTTCGGCTTTAGAAATCAATAATTCTTTCTTATCTGCTTCATCAGGATATACCGCAATACCGAAATCTAAACTTACAGGAGAAATTTTATTTATAAACTCATCTCTATCTATTGCATCTCTTATACGCTCTACAATTTTACCCGCTCCTTCCCGATCAGTCTCGGCAATCACCACTAAAATCTCTCCTTCCCGATAATGAGAAACTCTATCTTTTGGTCCACGTACAGTTCGTTTAACTATTTCTTCAATCCTTTTGTTGAGTTCCTCCCATTCTTTCTCAAACAGATTTCTTCTTAACTCTTCATACTTATGAAGCTTGAAGAATATAAGCGAAAAACCTATCTGATGAGTTTTGTATTTATTAATCTCTTCATCGAGCATAAAATTAAACTCAACATCTTTTCTATATACCGGAAGGCGAAAATAAAACTCGCTTCCTTTACCGACCTCAGATTCCACTCCTATTGTTCCTCCATGAAGTTCAACAATATTCTTAGAAATAGCCAACCCTAAACCTGTACCTCCGCTTTTCCGGGTAAGAGGTGTCTCAAGTTGTGAGAAAGGAGTAAATAACTTCGGTATATCATTAGGAGCAATCCCCGGCCCACTATCTCTTATAGAAACTTCTATGTGCTCTCTATTATCTATAATCAAGACCCTTGTTCTTATACGTATAGTTCCTCCTACCGGAGAAAATTTTATGGCATTGCTCAAAATATTGGTAATCACTTGACTTATCTTCTCTTCATCAATCCAGATTTCCGGTAAATCTCTATCCAGCTCATTCTTTATCTCTAAAGACTTTTCCTGGATAGCAGGATACATTGCTTCATATACTCCGTTAATGACCATATTAAGGTTAACGATTCGGAGATTTAAGCTTATTCCTCCGGATTCCAATTTTGAGAAATCAAGTAAATCGCTTACCAGGTTATTTAACCGTTCGACATTTTTCTCGGCAATCCTTAGGAATTTCATCTGTTCAGGATTAATCTCCCCCGCCTCTCCGTCCAGAATAATACCAATACTTTCCTTGATTGAAGTAAGGGGAGTACGGAACTCATGAGAAACCATTGAAACAAAATCACTTTTTATTTTAGAAAGGCGTTTGAGATACTCATTTGCTCTCTGTAATTCTGCAGTAGTATTAGAAAGTGTTTCTTTTTGTATTTTAAGTTCAGTATTTATTTTTTCTATCTCATTCTGCTTGTCTCTTAAAGACTCATAGGCATGCATTAATTCCGTCTTTATCTTTATCGCCCCTCTGTTAAGCAAATAGGTAAAGAAACTCACAAACCCGAGTCCTGTAAATTTTATAGCGCAATTTCTTACTACTGAAAAACTTAATTCTTTATTCACCCATAAGGTATCGGCAATGATGAAAAAGTAAGCAATAAAAAGCAGAGAGAGAAAATAATAAATATTTCTAAAAATAAAAGCAGAGACAATTAGGGGAAAGAGATAAAGAAACCAGAAAGGGCTCTCCGCTCCTCCTGTAAAATGTTCAAATACAAGAACTGAAACGAGAAAAGTAAGTGCCCAGATATAAACTTTTCTTTCTTGGGAGCTTTGAGGTGGAAGTAGACGAAAGAAAAGCAAATTGCACATTACCAAACTGAGGACAATCAGATAGAGAAAAGGTAACTCTTGCGTCTCGGTGTAGAACCATTTAATAAACCAGGAAATAAACAAAAGCACCCACCATGAGGCAACTTCCAGTATTGTTTCATACCTCAGGTATCCCTTATCTTTCCTGCGTATCCTTTTAATTGCCATAAAATGGATAAAAAGCTAAACTTTTTTCCTCCGATGGGGTTTACCCGAACGCCTCTTTCTCCAGCGACGTGTTCTAATTTTTCTCGGCAGTCCCATAACTATTCCTCAATACTAATTGCCTCTACCGGACAATCTTCTTTTGCTTGGCGACAACTTTCTTCCACATTCTTAGGAACGGGGTTTATTTTCACTTTTGCCTTATCCTGATCCATTGTGAAAACATCAGGACAGGTCTGAACGCACAACTCACAACCTATACACAAATCAGGATTAACTTTTGCAATCATCACACCCTCCTTTTTTCTA
Organism: Candidatus Omnitrophota bacterium; assembly: GCA_050252475.1. Lineage (GTDB taxonomy): Bacteria > Omnitrophota > Gorgyraeia > DTHP01 > DTHP01 > JBFWKV01. The sequence goes on from JBFWKV010000022.1 coordinate 9,584, forward strand.
CCATTTTATACCATGTTTTCTTAGAAATTCTTTGTCTTTAGCGGATAATTTTAGAACTTTTCCGTTATTGCTTATTTCTTCTTTTTGAGCCTTATCCTTAGCCATTACTAACAGAATGACCTGCATTTCCATACCTCTCATTTCTATTTTTTCTCTCAAATTCTTAAATTCTTTAGAATTAAAAATCGTTTTTCTTAAGAGTTTCTCAAGTTTGAACAACTCTTGGCTCAACTTCTCCTCCTCCCGGCTGTACATCTCCTTACCTCCTTTCTATAGAATTTTTACTCTACCATAAAAAAGAAAACATGTCAATCAGCAAGAAACCTTTTTATATTTCTCCAAATAGTCCTGGATGATTTTCTTATGGTCAAAGGCAAAATCAACTTTTTCTAAATCCTTGAATTTGAAAGTTTTTACTTCTAAGGCATCTGTATTTGCCTGAGGATTCCCTTCTGCCTGTACGATGTATACCGTAGAAACTGTATGGAAACGGGGGTCCCGTCCAGGTTCAGAATAGGTATGGAATTGAACAAGATTTTTTACGACAAGTCCTGTTTCTTCTTTTACCTCTCGCCTTACCGCTTCTTCAAGACTTTCTCCGTAATCTACAAAACCTCCGGGTAAAGCCCAGCCAAAGGGTGGATTTTTTCTTCTTACTAAAACCACCCCTTCTTCTTTCTCAATAATCGCATCCACTGTAATCAGTGGGTTATTACAAAATTTTCTTTCTATGTTTTCTATTGTTTCTTTTACCACTTTTTTAAAAATTTCGTACCCTTCTTTATCATAAAGGCAAAAAATTATTTTTTCTATCTTTGAATCTCTCTCCATAAGATGTTTAAAAACCACCTGTGTCATAATTTTACCTGCTGCCTCATAAGGAAATCCTCCCACCCCGCATCCCAAGGCAGGAAAAGCAATGGATTTTATATTCAACTTTTCTGCCAATTCTAAAGCATTCTTGCACGCATTGCGAATTCTAAATTCGTCGGTTTTAAAGTCCATTCCCATAGTTGCAGCATGAATTACAAAACGACAAGGCAGTTTTCCCGCCGAGGTAAATATCGCCTCCCCTACTTCAATGGTTCCTTTTTCTATTGCTTCTTCCTCTATCTCCTTACCTCCTTTCTTCTTGATTGCTCCCGCCACCCCTCCTCCCATGATCAATCGGTTATTTGCCGGATTCACAATGGCATCTATTTTAAGCTCAGTAATATCCGCCTGCTTTATTTCAATATCGCAATTCTTTATCTTCATTTTTACTCTGTTATTTCAGGAAGTTTAGCTAAAGCCTCTTTTATTTTCTCTTCCGGATAAGCAAAATCTTGAAGCTTTCCTTCTAAATAATTATCGTAGGCAGAAAGGTCAAAAAAACCATGTCCACTGTAATTAAAAACTATACATTTATCCTCATTCTTTCTCGCCTCATCAATAACATATTTTATAGCATGGGCAGTTTCCGGAGCAGGAAGAAGACCTTCAGTGGAAGCAAATAATATTCCCGCTTCAAATACTCCTCTCTGAGAATAAGCAACTGCTTCTATAATTCCTTTTTTTACTAAAAGAGAAATGATTGGTGCCATGCCATGATATCGCAAGCCTCCTGCATGTATTCCTGGAGGAATAAAACCGTGTCCTAAAGTGTACATTTTTAATAAAGGAGTAAGTTCTGCGGTATCACCGAAATCATAGGTGTATATTCCTTTGGTTAAACTTGGACACGCAGTTGGTTCAACTGCAACCATTTTTATATCTATTCCCTTTAATTTATCAGGAATAAAAGGAAGGCACAAACCTCCAAAATTACTACCTCCCCCCACACATCCGACTAAAATATCCGGCTTCTCTCCAATTAACTCCAACTGTTTTTTTGTCTCCAATCCTATAATAGTCTGATGTAAAAGCACATGGTTTAGAACACTTCCCAAAGAATAGCGTGCATCTTTATTCTTTACCGCATCTTCCACTGCTTCTGAGATAGCAATCCCTAAACTCCCCGGTGAATCGGGTTCCTTCTTCAGAACATTTCTCCCCGCCGCGGTGAGTTCGGTAGGCGAAGGATGGACTTCCGCTCCCCAAATATGCATGAGTGATTTACGATAGGGCTTTTGATAATAGCTTACCTTTACCATATACACCGTACATTGTAAATTAAAGAGTTTACAGGCAAAAGCAAGAGCACTTCCCCATTGTCCCGCCCCTGTCTCTGTACATAATCTTTTTATCCCCTCTTTCTTGTTATAATATGCTTGTGCCACTGCGGTGTTAGGCTTATGACTTCCCGGCGGACTTAAACTCTCATTTTTGAAATATATTCTTGTTCTCGTCTTTAGAGCCTTTTCCAATCTTACTGCACGCTGTAAAGGTGTTGGTCTCCATATTTTATACACCTCTATCACTTCGGAAGGGATTTCTATCCAATTATCCGTAGAAATTTCTTGCCTGATTAATCCCATAGGAAAGATGGGAGATAGTTCTTCGGGAGTCAAAGGTTTATTTGTTCGAGGGTTAATAGGTAAAGGCAGAGGTTCAGGTAGATCGGGTAAAACATTATACCATGCATCCGGAATATCGCATGGGTTAAGTAATATTTTTTCTTCTGACAATTATTTTTTCTCCTTTCCAAAATTATCCAGAATTATTTTATATCCTTCCAGATTAATATAATCAGCAGTAAGTCTGCTCGGTTCGGTAACAAAAAATATAGGTGGACTCCCTCTTCCTCCCAGGGTCACCTCACAATGCACAGTATTCTTAAGTAATGTAAAAACACTTGTCTCAGGAGAATTATATTTCAATCTCAAAAGAATAAAATCTTTTTCACTTAAATTCCTTCTCCTAATCTTCTCCTCCAGAACTTTATGTTTATGGAGAGCAAGAAGAAGATATAAAGGTTTAAAGATATGATGGTTTGAATTGATAAGAATAAATTCTTCGTTGTCAGGATGGGAATTGAGTCTTATTTCCGAAGTATTGAGAGTAACACAAATAAGTTTATGTGTCCCGAATCGGGGCGAGGTAGTATAAATTTTATCTACAAAACAACCTTTCTTACCATATCTATTTCCTCTACGGGGAGGGCGGAGTAATCTAAGCAATTTGCGTTTCTCCAAAAAAGACAATATCCGAGAATTTACTTCTTGTGGCACCAATCTGATTTCCGACATTGAGAGAACTCCTTATTTTAAGCCAAACCCATCTTCTTTAAAGCCTCATCACCGCTCATCCGTCCACCCGTAATATCTTCAGGAAGATAGAGCATTACTCCCCCTTTTACCGGCCTTACCACAATTTTTCCTTCTTTTGCCAGCTGATTTGTTACTTTAACGGGATCGTCTCCAGGGAAATATTTTCTGAAGGCCTCATTAAAACCGCTATACACAGAATGAATACCTCGGTACTCTGGTCTGCGTAAAGTCACAATTGCTTTCCTTATGAACTCTTCGTGACTCAACTTATTTTCCATAGCCCCTCCTTTCTTCTTAAAACATTTTACTTTATCAGAGATAAAGATTTTATCATATATTTTCCTAAAATAAAAACAAAAAACTAATCTTTATTATTAATCACTGCCAGCATTGCTTTATGAATTTTCCCATTGGAAGCAACGATAAAATACTTTTTATCTAAAGGAACCTCCTCCCCTAATTTCCCCGTAACTCTTCCTCCTGCTTCCTCAACAATTAATTTGCCCCCATTATAATCCCATGGGCTTAACTCAAATTCCCAGAAACCGGCTGCTCTTCCACACCCTACATAACATAAATCTAAAGCAGCCGCTCCCAAGCGCCTTATGCCA
>JBFWKV010000023.1:0-13192 GCA_050252475.1 Candidatus Omnitrophota bacterium
AGGCCGGTAGGGAAAAGTGTAACCTCCCTGTCTGATTTCTTGTAAGTATCTTTGATAAAGTATTTTTGCAAAATACAGTCCCGCAACCGGATTACCTTTTGAGTCCAATATATTTATTCCCTGCTTTTGAAAAAAGTCATCCCATCTTCCCAAAAATGGACTTATGCACATATAAATCTTATCTATCTCCAATCCTCTCTCCTTAGCCTTATCTATTCCTACTTCATACACCCTTAATCCTTCCAGTGCCTGGGCAACGGAGAAAACCAGAGTTAAATTCACATTTATACCTTCCGCAATGAGGAACTTAACTGCCATTAATCCTGCTTCTGTAGCAGGAATCTTTATATAAAGTCTTTGTAAATCCAAACCTCTCTCTTCGGCTATTTCATAAATCAATCTCGCTTCCTCTATCATTGCCTGCGAATCATTATGAAATCGTGGATCAATTTCCCAGCTCATCGGACCGGGTAATTCCTCCAAAGCATTTGCTATTAAATCTCCCGTAAGTTCAAGTAAAATTACCTTTGCCAGTGAATCATTCTCAAATCCTAATCTGTTAAGCATCCGCTCTATTTCCAAGAGCCTTAGAGAAAGATATCTCGGACCTTTTAAATATTTATCCGCTAATTCTCTTATCCTTTTAATATAAACATCGGGTGATTTCCTAATCGCCTCGGTAATGAGTGATGGATTGGAGGTTCCCCCGCTTATTCCTGCTTCTTTTGCTTTTCTGATTTCTCCTAATTCAGCAGTGTCTATCCAAACTTGTGTATTATGTGCCTGAATTGATTCTACCACTTTCCTAATCCGAAAAATCAAATCGTCTTTGCTCCTTCGGCAAAAAGCTTCTCGCGTGAATACAATAAATATAAAAGTAATCGCCAAAAAAATAATCCTCTTCATCCTTAAACTTAGAACATTTGAAAGGTTCAAAAATAGACTAAATTAAATATAGCATGTATATTTTACTGTTTTATCAAGGGAGGATGTTGGTTCTACTTCATATGCTATACTTTAGCCTCTAAATTTTGAACACCGCTCCGGTGGATGCTGAGGTTACCTCATGGGCATAGCGGAAAAGATAACCTGAAGTAACCTTTGGAGTGAAGGGTTTAAGCATCTTCAAACGCCGTTCAATCTGACGCTGGTCTAGTTCCACTTCTAATTTTCTCGCAGGTATATCAATATTAATTACATCGCCATCCTTTAATATAGCAATTGGACCCCCTTCGGCTGCTTCCGGAGAAATGTGTCCAATACAGGGGCCACGGGTCCCTCCCGAGAATCTTCCATCCGTAATCAAAGCCACTGATTCCGCTAACCCCATACCCGCAATGGCAGAAGTAGGACCAAGCATCTCCCTCATTCCCGGACCACCTTTAGGTCCTTCGTATCTAATCACTATAACCGTTTTTTCTTTTATCTTTCCCTGTAAAATAAATTTCATGGCGGATTCCTCAGAATCAAAAACTTTTGTCTTACCTCTGAATTTGAGAACTTTCTCACTCACCGCGGACTGTTTTACCACTGCCCCTTCAGGTGCAAGATTTCCTCTCAGAATAGCAATCCCTCCCTCTCGACGATATGCACGGTCTAAAGGACGGATTACTTCCTCATCAAGAATCTCTGCCTTTTGAGCAATTTCTTTTATACTTTTACCCGAGACGGTAAGATTGTCTTCCAAAAAATCTTCTAAGCGCTTCAATACTGCGGGAATTCCTCCTGCATATTCCAAATCTTCCATAAAGTAATCACCTGCAGGTTCAATACAGGCAATATTGCAAGTCCTTTTACTTATTTCATCAAACAGGTCAAGATTAAGTTTCACCCCTGCTTCCTGCGCAATAGCCATAAGATGTAAAACTGTATTGGTGGAACCTCCCAATGCCATATCCACAGTAATTGCATTCTTAAAACCCTTAATATTCATAATTTTTCGGGGAGTAATATTTCTTTTTACCAATTCAACAATCCTCTCTCCGCTTTCCTGAGCAATACGCAGTTTCTTTGCTGATACTGCAAGAGCGGTAGCACACCCAGGAAGACTCATTCCCATTGCCTCCGTCAAGCAAGCCATCGTATTGGCGGTATAGAGCCCCTGACAGGAACCCGCACCGGGACAAGCACAGATTTCCAGTTCGGATAATTCTTGAGTATTGATTTCTCCTTGCTCAAACTTTCCCACTGCCTCAAATGCACCCCGGACAAGCGCTAAACGTTTATTCTTATATCTTCCACCCAGCATAGGACCTGCGGTAACAACGATGGCAGGTATGTTTAAACGTGCTACCGCCATGAGCATACCCGGTGTAATCTTATCGCAATTGGTCAAACAAACTATCCCATCTAAAGAATGAGCGTTCACTACTGACTCTAAAACATCCGCAATTAACTCCCGTGAGGGAAGAGAATATTTCATTCCTGTATGCCCCATGGCGATTCCATCACAGATTGCCGGCACACCAAAGAAAAACGGAACACCACCTCCCGCCATAACCCCTCTTTCAATATAACGTTCTAAAGAACGCATATGAACATGACCGGGAACTATATCTGTATAACTTGTTGCTACACCAATAAACGGTTTATGCATATCTTTAGGAGATAATCCTGTAGCATAAAGAAGCGACCGATTAGGAGCACGCTGATAACCCTTTTTTATCGTCTCACTACGCATAAATTACTCCTTTCCTTTACAGGATTGGTAAATATTTTTCTATTTCATACTGCGTTACCTGGGCTTTATACTCATCCCATTCCATTTTTTTATTTCGTATGAAATATTCAAATACTCTTTCTCCCAATGCTTCTTTTACGAGGGTTGATTTCTCTGTTATTTTTATTGCCTCATACAAATCTTCTGGCAGAGAACCAATCTTTGCCTTTTTCCTTTCTTCTTCCGTCATCTCATAAATATTATCGTTAGCAGGTGGAGGGAGTTCGTATTTCTTCTCTATACCCTCCAATCCTGCAGCAAGCATCACCGAGAAAGCCAAATATGGGTTACACGCAGGATCAGGAGCACGGTATTCTATGCGCATGGATTTTTCCTTACCGGGTTTATACATCGGTACCCGGATAAGAGCAGAACGATTCATCTGTGCCCAGCAGATATATACCGGTGCTTCATATCCAGGAATGAGGCGCTTATAAGAATTAACCCACTGATTGGTTACGGAGGTAATTTCTGGAGCGTGTTTCAAAAGACCTGCGATAAAATATTTTGCTATTTTAGACAGATGCAATTTATCTTTTGCATCAAAGAATGCATTTTTATCTCCTTTAAAAAGAGACTGGTGAGTATGCATTCCCGAACCATTAATTCCATATACTGGTTTGGGCATAAAAGTAGCATGAATTCCCTTTCGCTGGGCAATTTCCTTAACCGCGAGACGATAGGTCATCACGTTATCTGCCATGGTAAGTGCTTCATTGTAACGCAAATCAATTTCGTGTTGACTTGAAGAAACCTCATGATGACTGTACTCAACTACAATCCCCGCTTCTTCTAAGGCATTCACTGTCTCGTTTCTTACACTCTGTGCAATATCCAGAGGAGTAAGGTCAAAATAACTTCCCCTATCCAGAAAGATTGTATTTTTAGGATTATTAAAATAGAAAAATTCCAGTTCAGGACCTACATAAAAAGTAAATCCCATCTTCTTCGCCCGTTCTAAATTCCTTCTCAGAACATAACGTGGATCTGCCTCAAAAGGAACCCCTTGGGGTGTATATATGTCACAAAACATCCTGGCAATGGGTTCATCTTTAGATTCCCAGGGTAAAATAGCAAATGTCTTGGGGTCAGGACGGGCAATCATATCCGATTCTTCTATACGGGCAAAACCCTCAATAGAAGAGCCATCAAAACCCATACCATCTTCTAAAGCACGCGGTAATTCATTAACCGTAATGGTAAAACCTTTTAAGAACCCCAGTACATCGGTAAACCATAAACGAATAGATTTCACTTTTCTTTCCTTGACCAATTTCAAAACATCCTTACTTGTTTTTGCCATTAACATTTTCCCCCCTCACTTTATTATCGTTTTTCTCAATAAAAAATCAAGCATGTGTTTTCAAGAAATTTTCTATCCGCTTCATTGCCTCCTTGAGTTTATCCATACTTGAGGCATAGGAAATCCTTACAAAGCCCTCTCCCGAAGTTCCAAAGGCAGTTCCTGGAACAACCGCTACTTTTTCCTCCCGGAGAAGGCGATTAGCAAAATCCAAAGAACTTAAACCAGTATTCCTAATGGAAGGAAAAACATAAAATGCCCCCTGTGGTTTGAGACATTTAAGCCCCATTTCATTCAATCGTTGCACTACAAACTCTCTTCTTCTTTTATATTCTTTCTTCATTTCCTCCACCTGTTTTTGCCCGTTATCTAAAGCTTCGCAGGCAGCCATTTGACTAATAATTGAAACACACATAATTGTATACTGATGAATTTTAGTCATTGCCGAGATAATCTCTGCTGGTCCACAGACATAACCAACGCGCCAACCGGTCATAGCATAAGCTTTAGAAAAACCATTTAAATAAATCGTATTGTTTTTTACTCCTTTTAAGGTGGGAAAAGGCGTATGTGGAAAATCATAAGTCAATTCATCATATATTTCATCGCTAATTACCAGAAGATCTCTCTTAAGAATAATCTTCTTTATCTGTTCTAATTCCTCCTTGGTATAAGAAACACCCGTAGGATTGGTGGGATAATTTAAAATTATTGCTCTTGTCTTCTTTCTACAAGCCTCATCTATATTGCGAGGATTTAATTTAAAACCTTCCTCTAATTTTGTTTCCAGATAAACCGGTTTTCCTCCGGCAAGCATAGTAACTGGTCCATAGGAAACATACCCTGGTTGCGGAATAAGGACTTCATCCCCTGGCTCAAGTATAGTTCTTAAAACCAGGTCCAATCCTTCACTTGTACCCACGGTAACTAAAATCTCTTCTTCTGGGTCATATGCTAAACCGTAACGCCTTTTAAGAAAACGCGATATGGACAATCTTAATTTGAAAAGTCCTTTGTTAGAAGTATAAGAAGTATATCCCTGCTCTAAAGCATAAATCCCTGCTTCACGAATATTCCAGGGGGTAACAAAATCCGGCTCTCCTACTCCCAGCGAAATTACCTCTTTCATTCCCAGAACCAAATCAAAGAATTGCCGGATACCCGAAGGTGCTAAATCCTTCACTTTTTTCGAAATTATATTCTTCATGTCTTTGATTTAATACGATATGGCTATCCTCTTATTCTCCTCTCTATGCTTCAGTATAACTCCATCTTCTTTATATTTTTTTAATAGAAAATGAGTTACTGTGCCACGTACGTTCTCTAAGGGAGACAACTTCTCCGCTACAAAATTGGAAACAGTATGAATATTCTTACCCTCTACCACCAAAAGCAAATCATATGTTCCGGAAACAAGATAACAACTGGTTACTTCAGGAAATTGATATATTCTTTCTGCTATATGGTCAAAACCCAAATTTTTCTGGGGGATAACATTTACCTCAATTAAGGCACGTACTTCATTATTCTCGTCTCTTAGCAATTCTTTGTTTATTACCGCCTTATATCCCAGAATTACCCCCTCTTTTTCATATTTCTCTATTGCTTTAACTACCTCGGAAACTTTTCTGCCTGTCATCTTCGCTATTTCTTCTGGAGTAGTGCGTGCATCTTTCTCTAAAATACTCAATATCTCATCCATTTTTACCTCCCCTTTTTATCCAAAAATGGCTAAAAGAAAATAAAGACGATAAATTTATTGTTAACATTATCTAACCAGCCTTGAAAATTCTTGGTAGCTGTCGTTTATGTTCAGAATTCTTTATCAAATTCTTTACTCTATTTATTTTTGGAGACTGGATAACCTGTTTCTTCTTCTCCAGTTTCTCTAAAATATCATCTAACTCGGAATAACTTATTCCCAATTCTTTTTCGTCTGTTTGACCAGGCCAGAGCCCGGCTGTGGGAACTTTATTAATTATCTTCTCCGGTATCCCTAATTCCTTCGCCAACTTTCTTACCTCTGATTTCAAAAGGTCTCCCAGGGGTAAAATATCTGCTGCTCCGTCCCCGAATTTTGTAAAGTATCCACAGCGCAACTCTGATTTATTAGAAGTTCCGCAGACTAAATAGTTGAGTTTATTAGCAAAATAATAAAGCACAACCATCCTCAGTCTCGGCTTTAAATTGGCATAAGCAACTCTATTGCCTTTAGGTAAAATCTGGACCAGTTTTTTATAGATATCGGTTAAATCAATAACCTTTGTGGATAAACCAAATATCTGAGTAATAAGATTAGCATCATCTAAATCCTCCTGTGAACTCTCACAAGGAAGCACAAGACATAAAAGATTATTCTTTACCGCCTCTTTTGCCAATACCGCAGTAACTGCAGAATCTAATCCTCCGCTCAAACCTAAAACAATCCCTTTTTTCCGGCAATTCTTTACCTCCTTACTTATCCAGGAGACTATCTTTTTCTTCAAGTCTTTCATATCTACAAAAAATTAAATTGTTAAGAATACACAGTCAAAATTTTCTCAAGGTAAGGCTCTTTTCTCCGCAATAGAATCTTGATACTCCCATTATTCCTATCGGCGTAAGAAGCTACCTTCTGAGAAATTTCTCCTAAGAACCTATCTACCTCAACCTTATCCTTACCCTTTACTAAAGCAACCGGACCGGGTGTTTCTATTACCTGTAACAATAAATCATCTGGTCTGGCAAAATATGCTAATCTACGGTTATCCTCCTCATTTCTACCAATTATCAGTTTTAATCCTGAAGAAATACGAAAATAACGTCCCCATTTCAGAAGGTTAACATTGTCCAAATCTAATTCATTGTGTCCCAAGAGGTCTTTTATTCTCTGAGAGAAAATCGGGTCAGTTAAAAGACAGCCTCCTGCCGGATTGAGATAATTCTTTATATTTAATTCTTTTGCAAGTTCAAATTGTTTCTTTCGTGAACGCCCCTGTATGGAAAAAAGTTTATCTCTTGATACCCACCCTTCCTTTTCGGCAACTGTTGGGGGCAGAAGTTTAGCAGAAAGTGGCCGTAAAACAAAACCCTCTAAATCTGCTGCCTTATCTATCAATTTTAAACTGTCTAAATTTTGAGACATTGGCCTTTCTCCCAAAACCTCTCCTGTAACAATAAAATTTATCCCTTCATCTTTCATATACTCTTTTGCCTTTTTAAGCATGAAAATTCTGCAATCAATGCAAGGATTCAAGTTGCTTCCATAACCATATTTAGGAGACTTAACCACCTCTAAAAAATCTTGCGAAACATCCATTATTTTAAGAGGAATTTTTATAGCCTCTGCTATTCCCCCCACAATTTTCTCGCAACCTTCTCTGTCTCTACTGTATGAACAGAAAACCGTATAAAAATACAATGCCTCTAACTCTATTCCTGAATTATGAATTATCTTCGTCGCTAAAACAGAGTCTAACCCCCCAGAAAAAAGACTTAAAGCCTTTATACGCATAGGAAAATTATACTTTAGAGGGCAGGAAAAGGCAAGTAAATTCCATTAAAGAACTTACAATGAACTAAAAATAGTATTTAGGGAGGTAGGATTTTGGCAAATTTCAATTTACCAACCTTGAGCACCAAAGATTTTTTAATCTCTATTTCTAAATTGGGATCGGTAATTTTCACTCCATCCAGACTTACTGCCCCCTGTTCAATCAAACGTCTTGCTTCTGCATTGGTGGAGGAGAAATTTAACAAACGAATCAATTTAATAATCCAGATGCGGCCATCCTTTAACTCCGAAGAAGGAACCTTTATTTCTAAGATATTATCAGGAATCTCTCTATTCTTAAAAACCCGTTCAAATCCCTCAAGAGCCTCCTCTGCCTTTTTCTCTCCATGATATTGCTTCACAATCTCTCTGGCGAGGCTCAGCTTTGCTTCACGCGGATGCATCTTTTTCATAATCTCTAAAGACAAATCTGTAAGTAATTCATAATATTTTGGCATAATTTCGTCGGGAATGGACATTATTTTGCCAAACATATCTTGAGGAGATTCATCGATACCTATATAATTGCCTAAACTCTTAGACATTTTTTCTTTACCATCAGTCCCCTCTAAGAGCGGTAAAGTAAGAATAACTTGAGGAGTCTTCCCGTAATCACGCATAAGTTCACGTCCTACAAGAAGATTAAATTTCTGGTCTGTTCCTCCAATTTCCACATCAGCATCAAGAACTACCGAATCGTATCCCTGAATAAGTGGATAAAAGAATTCAAGTAAGGTTATAGGTCTATTTTCTCGGTAACGTTTAGAGAAATCATCGCGCTCCAGAAGCCTGGCAACGGTATAGCGCGAAGCAAGGTCAAGAATATCCTCAAATTTCATCTTCTTACACCAGGAAGAATTATAAACCACTTTTGTCCTTCTTCGGTCCAGAATCTTAAAAATCTGTTTTTCATATGTAATAACATTTCTCTTAACCTCCTCAGGTGAAAGAGGTTTTCTGGTCACAGAACGACCGGAAGGGTCTCCTATCCGAGCAGTAAAATCACCAATAAGGAAATAAACTATATGTCCTAAGTCCTGAAACAGTTTAAGCTTGCGTAAAAGAACAGTATGCCCCAGATGTAAATCTGGAGCAGAAGGGTCAAAACCTGCTTTTATCTTTAGAGGAACCCCCTCTTCATAAGAATTCTTCAATTTTTGCCGGAGTTCCTCTAAAGAGATAATGTCTACCGTCCCTCGCTGAATCAACTCTAAATCCTTTTCTACCTTTTCCTGCAAAATCTTCCCTCCCATAATCATTCACTTAGTCAAGTTTAGTACTTAAACCAATCTGCCTCTTTTCATTATCAATCTTTATTACTTTTACTTTAATATTGTCTCCTACCCTATATACCTCCTCAAGCTTATCAGTTAGTGCAGGGTCTATCTCCGAAATATGGAGAAGTCCTTCTAATTCAGGAGTAAGTTCCACAAAAACTCCAAAATTTGTCACCTTCGTTACTTTTCCTTCTATAACTGTACCTATCTTAAACTTCTCTGTCAATTGCTGCCACGGATCAGGAATCAATTGTTTTATTCCTAAGTTAACCCGACGATTCTCTTCATCTAAAGAAATAACCACAGCTTCTATCTTTTCTCCTTTTTTCAAAACCTCTGCGGGGGTTCTAAATTTCTTTGTCCAGGAAATATCTGAAACATGGATTATACCTTCTACCCCTTCTTCTAATTCTACAAAAGCTCCATAGTCAGTAATATGTTTAATCCTGCCTTTAACCTTTGTTCCCACGGGATAATTAGTAGTAACCTTAAGCCAGGGGTCTTGTTCCAATTGTCTTATACTCAAAGAAATCTTTCTGTTTTCCGCATCTACATTCAAAATTAGAACTTCCACCACGTCTCCTATTGCTACAAACTCATGAGGGTCATGAACCTTTTTTGTCCAGGAGAATTCTGAAATATGGATCAACCCTTCTATGCCCTTTTCTAACTCTACAAACGCTCCATAAGGAACAATGTTCACCACCTTTCCTTTGACCCGAGAACCTACTTTAAATTTATTCCCCACTTCCTTCCAGGGATTTTCTGTTTTCTGCTTTAACCCCAGAGAAACTTTGGCGTTTTCCTTATCTACATTCAGAATAACCACATCAACCTTATCTCCCAAAGCAAGCATCTCCGAAGGATGGCTTATTCTTCCCCAGGTCATATCGGTGATATGCAGAAGACCATCCACGCCTCCCAAATCTATAAAAGCCCCATAATCGGTAATGTTCTTTACCGTTCCAGTACGAATTTCTCCCTCTTTCAGGCTCTCAAACATCTTTTTCTTAGCCTCTTCTTTCTCAATAAGTACTACATCCTTGCGAGAAACTACAATATTGTGGCGTTGCTTATTCATTTTTACTATCTTGAATTTCAGAGTCTGTCCGAGCATCTTATCCAATCCTGCAGAAGCCCTTACTCCCGATAGTGAAGCAGGTAGAAACGCTTCCACACCTATGTCTACCATCAATCCACCCTTGACTTTTCTCACCACTTTCCCTTCAATTAGATCTCCTTCCTTATAATTTTCTAAAATCCGCTCCCAACCCAAGGTACGGTCAGCCTTAAGCTTAGACAAAACTACAATACCCTGTTCATTTTCCAGGTCCTCTATATATACATCAACCTCGTCTCCTACATTTATTTTGGATGGGTCAGAAAATTCAGAACGGGGAATAAACCCTTCTGCTTTGTAACCGATATCTACAATTACATCATTTCCCCTCACTTCAACAATTTTACCTTTAACTATACTTCCCTCCTCCAGATTCTTAATTGTAGCGGTATAAAACTCTGCCAATTTCTCCTTGCTGAAACTTTCTTTTTTCTCTTCGGTCATTAAATATCACCTCCATTTTTAAGATTTTTTGCTCTTTCTTTTAAAGAGTAAATTCTCTCCCACACCAAATCAACTATCTCCTCAGCAGACAGCTCATCCGGTTCAACAGGTTCTCCCACAAAAGCTCTAATTTTCTTAAAACGGATAAAAATAGCATTTACCGGTAATGCCCGGTTTGTTCCTTCCAGATATACCGGTACTACTTTTGTTCTGGTTATCCGTGCCAGTAATCCCACTCCCAGCAAAGGTTTGCTTAACTCACCGTCAAGAGAACGCTTTCCTTCAGGAAAAATCACCAGGTTCTTTTTATCTTCCAGAATTTTTATTGCCCGACGCAATGCTTTTATATCGTACTTCTCTCTATCTAAAGGAACTGCTCCCAAACTTCGGATAAGTAAAGCAAAAAAACTATTTTTGAAAAGGTCTTGTCGTGCTATAAAATTAAGACGTTCCTTTGTTAATATTCCCAAGGCTATGGGATCAAGATAACTCAAATGATTGGAGGCAATAATATATGGTCCTTCCCTGGGAATATTATTTTGTCCATATATACTGTATCTAAAAAAAATTTTAAAAATAAGATAACATATCCAGCGTGCTAATGAATAAAACATGTTCTAATGTTTAGAAGAATCTGCCTTTATAAAGGAAATTATCTTCTCCACCACTTCATTAATGGATAAATGTGTAGTGTCTATATATATAGCATCTCTAGCTTTTCTCAAAGGAGCAATTTTTCTCAACTTATCTGAGCGGTCCCGTCGCAAAAGGTCTTTTCTCACCTCCTCCCATGATATTTTCTTACCCTGTAGAATAAGTTCTTTATATCTCCTTGCCACACGTTCAGGGAAATCCGCATCAAGATAAAATTTATAGCGTGCTTCGGGAAATACAACTGTCCCGATATCTCTACCCTCTAACACTACCTTGCCTTTTTCCCCCAGTTTCCTCTGGCGTAAAACCATATTCTCTCTCACACCTTTTATCTTAGAAAGTGCAGAAATATTAAGGTTAATATCTTTCTCCCGAATACGTTTTGAAACATCTTTGCCATCCAAAAATATTCTTAATCCTTTACTTTTATCTTTTTTAAACTGAATATCGGCTTTCGCTGATAAGTCAACCAGTTTTTTTTCGTCAGCAAAATCTATTTTCTCCTTTAAGGCTTTTAGAGTAACTGCACGATACATTGCTCCTGTATCTATGTAAAAATAATTTAACTTCTCAGCCACCAATTTTGCTACTGTAGATTTACCCGCACCTGCGGGTCCATCAATAGCCACTATATCCCGTTTCCTCCTTATCCTTAATCCCATATCATCCCTCTAATAAAGCGCGCTTCTTCTGAGCATTCTTTAAAAAAGAATATAGTGCTGTTCTATCTCCGTGTGAAATAAGGGAAGAAAGCTTTCCCAAGACCTTATTAAATTTCTTTATTGCTTTAAGAATTTCCTCCCGGTTTGTAAGAAAAATATCGTTCCAGATAGATGGATTACTGGAGGCAATCCGTGTGGTATCACGTAATCCTCCTGCGCCGAAAGGAATAATGTTTTTCTCTAAACTGACAATTAAAGCCACCGCCAGCGCATGGGGTAAATGACTTATCTTTGCCATCAAACGGTCGTGCGCGGAGGGACTCATTATTTTTATTCTTGCCCCCAGCAATTCCCATAGTTGGCAAACCTTTTTCAAAGCCATCCTGTTGGTGCGCGGTGTGGGAGTAATAATACAGAAACTATTTTCAAAAATATCCTCTTTTGCTTCTTTAACCCCTCTTTTTTCCGAACCGGCAATAGGATGAGCTCCTACAAAATATCTATCTTGATAAAAAAACCTCTCTGCCTGTTTAACAATTTCTTTTTTCGTGCTTCCTACATCTGTAACAATGACCTCTTTTTTAAGTGAAGAGGAAATACGGGGAATGATTTCCATAATTTGCTTCACGGGTGTAGCCAGCACAATTAAATCGCTATCTTTAACCGCTTCTTCCATATCTATATTACGATATCCGTATGTAATCGCCTTACGCTTTTTAGCCATGATAAGGGAACTTTCATGACGACATACACCCACAACTTCCCCCGCAATATTTCTTTTCTGTAAAGCTATCCCCACAGACCCTCCTATTAAACCTACACCAATAATTGTTACCCGTTTAAACAACTTCATTTCGTTATGAGCTTGGGGTTATTTTTATAAATTTTTGTCAGATTTTACAATTCTCTTCCTACAGCTTTTGCAACTTTTCTCAAAGCCTCCATTAATTCTGCAAATTTTTCGGGAAGAAGTTGTTGTGCACCATCCGATAGTGCTTCCTCAGGATTAGGATGCACTTCTATAATCAAACCATCACAACCCGCAGCTACTGCTGCTAAGGAAAGAGGTGCAACCAGTCCCCATTTACCCGCTGCATGGGAAGGGTCAACAATCACAGGAAGGTGACTCAATTGTTTTATAACCGGAACAGCGCTGACATCAAGGGTAAACCGAGTAGATTCTTCAAAAGTGCGAATCCCTCGTTCACAGAGAATTACATTGAAATTACCGTTAGAAAGAATGTATTCTGCAGACATGAGCAATTCTTTAATGGTGGACATCATACCGCGTTTTAGCAATACCGGTTTACGTGACAACCCTACTTCTTTAAGCAAATTGAAATTCTGCATATTCCGTGCCCCGATCTGAATAATATCGGCATATTTTTCAATGAGGGGAAGATCACGGGGATCCATTATCTCAGTTACGGTAATCATACCTGTCTTTTCTGCTACTTCTTTTAAGTATTTTAACCCCTCTT
>JBFWKV010000024.1:0-12608 GCA_050252475.1 Candidatus Omnitrophota bacterium
ACAGAAATTGGTATCGAAAGACTGCCTCCTCAGAATCTAGAGGCAGAGATGGCTCTCATGGGCTCAATGCTCATTGATGAACAGGCAGTAGTTCTCGGTATTGAGAAAGTAGACCCGGAATATTTCTACAAGGAAAGCCATAAAAAGAATTTTCAGATTATTTCTCAATTGTTTAACAATAACCAGGCAATAGATGTGGTTACGGTAGCGGATGCTTTGAAGAAAGCGAACATTCTTGAGGAAATCGGAGGTCCTGCTTATTTAGCCACTCTTGCTTCTCTTGTGCCTACTTCTGCTAATGTAGGTTATTATGCAAAAATAATTAAGGAAAAATATATTTTGAGAAGTTTAATCCATGCATCTACCAAGATTATCAATGATTGTTACGAACCTGTTACAGATGCAGATAAACTTCTTGATCAAGCCGAATCTGCTATTTTTGAAATTGCTACTCACAAAGTTGAAGGAAGTTTTGTTTCTATAAAGGAGATTATTAAAAGTAGTATAGAAACCATAGATTCGCTTTATCAGCGAAAGGCAAATATTACAGGAATTCCTACCGGTTTTATAGAATTTGATATTACCACTGCCGGGCTTCAGCCTTCTGATTTTATTGTTGTAGCAGGAAGACCTTCTATGGGGAAGTCCGCATTTGTTACTTCTATTGCAGAGCATGTGGGCATTGTGGAGAAGAAGCCAGTAGCAGTTTTCAGTTTGGAAATGTCCAAAGAGCAACTTGTTCAACGTATGCTCTGTTCTCATGCCCGGGTTGATGCTCACAAAGTAAGAACAGGCTTTCTTACTCAATCAGATTGGCCAAGATTGACTAACGCAGCAGGAAAACTTTCCGAAGCTCCTATATTTATTGATGACACACCTGCTATTTCTGTTCTGGAATTGAGGGCCAAAGCAAGAAGACTTAAATCCACCCAGGATATTCAACTTCTCATTCTGGATTATCTTCAGTTAATGAAGGGACCTGCTAATATAGAAAATCGTCAACAGGAGATTGCCGAAATATCTCGCTCATTAAAGGCACTGGCAAGGGAATTGAATATTCCGGTGATAGCAGTCAGTCAGCTTTCTCGGGCAGTAGAGGCACGTGCAGACCATCGTCCTCAGTTATCAGATTTGCGTGAATCAGGAGCTATTGAACAGGATGCCGATGTGGTGGTTCTTCTTCTCAGGGAGGAATACTATAACCCCACAGAAGAGAACCGAGGAATTGCTGAGGTAAATATTGCCAAGCAGAGGAATGGTCCTACAGGAATAATCAAACTTGCTTTTATAAAAGAATATGCACGTTTTGAAAATCTGGCTCGTGAAGAAATTTAAAATTGACATATTAACCGATTTTTGTTAAACTTTTTTAAACAAAAAAGATATAAATTATACAAATTGAGAAAAATTATTTTTATTCTACTAATATTAGTATCTTTTTCCTTCCAACAAATTGAGATATTTGCCGAAGAAGAGCAGACTAAACTTATTAGTTCTATTCAAGTCCTCGGTAATATAACAGTTAGTTCTTCTACTATCCTTTCTAAAATAAAATCAAAAGCAGGTCAGCCCTTTTCGCAGAGAGAATTGGATGAAGATTTAAAGAGATTATATGCGACGGGTTTTTTCTCTGATATAAGAATTGATTTACGGGAAACCGCAGAGGGTATTGCCGTAATTTTTAACGTAAAAGAACGTCCGGTGATAGAAAGTATTGTTTTTGAAGGAAATCGTATTTTTAAGAAAGAGAAGTTAGAAAAAGCAATTGGTTCCAAGGCAAGCGATTTTCTTAGCCCCCGTCAGATTAAACAGGATAAAGATGAAATTATAAGAATGTATAGGGATAAGGGATATGTAGAAGTAGAAGTAGAAGATAAAATAGATATAGACCCCCAAACAAATTATGCAAAGGTAAAGTTTATAATTAACGAAAAATTTAGAGCAAGAATTAAGAAAATATCCGTGGAGGGTAATAAGTCTTTCAAAAAGGGAAAGATTCTAAAGTTAATTAAGACCAGACCAGCAGGAATATTCAGAGCAGGTATTCTAAAACCCGAGGTTCTTGATGAGGATGTTGAGCGTATAAAAGCGTTTTATCAAAATGCAGGTTATATGGATGTGGAGGTATCTTCATTGGTGGAATATGAAAAAAATTTGATTTATGTTACCTTCAAAATCGAAGAAGGTAAGAAATATTTTGTTAATCAGGTAAATATCTCTGGCAATACAGTATATACTGAAGAGGAGATAAAGAAAGTTCTTAAGCTGACGCCGGGTAAACCATTTAGACAGGAGGGGTTGCGCGAGGACATTGTGCGTATTCAGGAATTATATTTTGATAAGGGCTACATTCAGGCAGAGATAGATGTCAAAACTCAGCTATTAGAAGGTTCCGATAAAATAGATATAAGTTATATTATTAATGAAAACAACGTGGCTTATGTAGAGAAAATAGATATCCGTGGTAATGTAAGGACGAAAGATGTAGTTATTCGGAGAGAATTACGGATTTATCCCGGGGAGCGTTTTGATGGCAAGAAATTAAAGAGGAGTAGAGAACGGCTCAATAATTTGGGGTATTTTGAAGAGATAAATTTTGATATAGAACCGGGCAGTGCGCCGGATAAAAAAAATCTGGTTGTCTCGGTAAAGGAAACAAAAACCGGAGAGTTTAGTTTTGGAGGAGGATATAGTTCGGTTGATCAATTTATCGGATTTATAGAAGTTACCCAGCGTAATTTTGATTTATTTAATTTCCCCTATTTTACAGGGGCAGGTCAGTTTTTAAAATTGAGAGCGCAAATAGGAACCGTGCGGAAAGACTATGAATTGAGTTTTACCGAACCATGGATATTTGGTTACCCTTATTCTTTTGGTTTTGATTTATACCAAAAGACAAGGGATAAGGAGCGGGACATAGGTTATGCCTTTAATGAAAGGAGAAGAGGAGGGGCTCTCCGTTTAGGGAAAGAGTTTACCGACTACACAAGGGGAGAATTGGTATATCGTATGGATAAAATTAAAATTTCTGATATTGACCCAGAAGAATCAAGTGATTTAAGACAGGAAGAAGGAGATAATACAGTTTCTGCCTTACTTTTTCGTCTTACCCAGGATACCCGTGATTATATATTTGACCCCACTACTGGTTATGTAGTTTCTTGTTCGGTAGAAGGGGCAGGAGGACCTTTTGGTGGAGATAAAGATTTCTTGCGATACATTGGTAGTGGTAGTGTTTATTTTATGCCTTTTGAGAAAATAGTGCTGGAATTTAGACTCCGCGCAGGCATAGTGGATGAATTTGGAGATTCAAGTTATGTGCCGATCTATGAGCGGTTCTTTGCGGGAGGCGCGAGTACTCTTCGCGGATATAAAGAAAGGAGGGTTGGGCCCAAAGACCCCAATACAGGAGACCCCGTCGGTGGAGAGGCAATGTTACTGGGAGGGGTTGAGATTACCTTCCCCATAGTGGAGAATATTAAAGGAGCAGTTTTTTCTGATATGGGTAATGTGTGGAAAGAAGCAGGTGATTTTGGTTCGGGAGGGATAAAATATTCTATAGGAACAGGACTCCGTATAAAGACTCCTATCGGCCCAGTAAAACTGGATTTTGGTTATCCTCTGGAGACAGAAGCAGGGGAAAAGAAAAGCGGTAGATTCCATTTTAGTATGGGGCATAGATTTTAATAAATAATAAGAAGGAGAGGGAATGAAATGAAAAGAAAGATTGTATTCTTAATGGGTATTTTTTTCCTTTATACTAATTTTTGTTTTGCGGTAGATTTTAAGATAGGTTATATTGATATTTCTCGAGTTTTTGATGAATACAATCGCACCAAAGAAGAGGATCAGGTTCTGGAGAAAAAAGGAAGTGAGAAAGAGGCTCAACGGGAAAGCATGGTTAGAGAAATTAAGAAAATTAAAGAAGAGTTAGACCTTGCCTCTGACAAAGCAAAAGCCGAGAAACAGAAACTTTTGGATGAAAAGATTAAAAAATTGCAGGATTACGATCGAATTACACGGGAGGATTTGCGCAAAGAAAGAGATGGTATTATCCGGGAAATATTAAAGGAAATAGATGGAGTACTTCAGGAACTTGGTAAAAAAGAAGGATATACAATTATTTTAAATGAACGTGTACTTCTTTGCAAGGATAGTGCTTTAGACCTTACGGAAAGGGTAATAAATATTCTGAATGAACAGTATAGTAAAAAGAAATCTTCTGTGAAGGACAAGAAATGAAAAAGACCCTTGCGGAAATAGCGGAACTTATTAACGGAGAAGTTATAGGAGACCCCAACACTATTATTACGGGTATCTGTGGTATAAAGGAGGCAAAAGAAGGAGATATTACTTTCATAGCAAATTCGAAATATCTTCCCTTAATGCACCAGACCCGCGCTTCTGCCATAATTACTTCTCAGGAAATTAAATCTGCGCCTAAGCCAATTATCCGTACGGAAAACCCTTCCCTTGCTTTTGCGAAAATGGTTTCAATTTTTGCTCCCAATGAAGTTTATCATCCCAAAGGTATTCATCCTACTGCAATTATAGGTAAAGATGTGAAAATTGGTAAGAATGTTGCTATACATGCCTATGTTGTAATTGAAGATAAGGTAGAGTTAGGAGATAATACTATTATCTATCCTTATGTTTATATTGGTCAGCATACAAAAATTGGCTCTGATTGTTTGATATATTCCCATGTTTCCATAAGAGAGAGAATCACCATTGGAAACAGAGTATGTATTCATAGCGGGACAGTGATAGGTAGTGACGGATTCGGTTTTGCCACTGTAAAGGGAGTTCATCATAAAATTCCTCAGATTGGGACAGTAGTAATAGAAGATGATGTAGAGATAGGTTCCAATGTTACGATAGATCGTGCTCGTTTTGGGAGAACCTTTATTGGTAAAGGTACAAAGATTGATAACCTGGTGCAGATTGCTCATAATGTGGAGATTGGGGAGAATTCTATTATAGTTGCCCAGACAGGGATTTCGGGGAGTACGGTGATTGGTAAAGGAGTTACGCTGGCTGGACAATCGGGGGTGGTAGGACATATTACCATAGGAGACAATGCGGTAGTCGCTGCTCAGGCGGGAGTTACCAAATCCGTTCCTCCCAATACCTGTGTTTCAGGCTATCCTGCCAAACCGCATAGTTTGGCAAAAAGAATAAATGCCTGTGTTCAGAGATTGCCCAAGTTGTTTGAGACCGTTACAGAATTAAAAAATAAAATACAGGAGTTACAACACCAGTTATCAAATTTTATCGTAAAGGAGAAAGTAGGAAATGGAGTATCAGAGGACAATAAAGGAAGAAGTTGAGTTAGAAGGGATAGGCTTACATACCGGCGAAAAGGTAAAAATTAGATTCAAACCTTCTCCGCCCGACTCCGGGATTGTTTTCCAGCGAGTTGACCTTCCGAACAAGCCTTTTATTCAAGCGACGATAAATAATGTAATTGATATAAACAGAAGTCCACGTCGTACTTCTATAGGCAACAACGGTGGGGAGGTGCATACGGTTGAACATTTAATGGCAGTTTTATCAATCCTTAATATTGATAATATTTTAATAGAGATTGATGGTCCGGAAGTACCCGGTATGGACGGTAGTGCTTTTCCCTTTCTGGAAGTTTTGGAGAAAGCAAAAATAGAATCCCAGAATGCTCTGCGCAAGTTTTTCCAGATCAGGGAGCCTATCTGGATTAGCGAAGGTGATGCAAGCATAGTGATTCTGCCCAGCCAGGAGTTTAAAATTTCCTACCTTCTTTCCTACGACCATCACCCTTATTTAAGACCCCAGTATTTGAACGTTGTGGTAGGGAGAGATATTTTTGTTAAAGAAATAGCCCCGGCACGGACATTCTGCCTTGAGGAAGAGGTGGAGGTTTTGAAACATCAAGGTTTAGGACTGGGTGCTAACTATGAAAATACAGTAGTGGTGGGAGAGAGAGGAATATTAAAAAACAGACTGCGCTTTGAAGATGAATTTGCCCGGCATAAGGTTCTTGATTTAATTGGTGACCTTTATCTTCTGGGATATTCTTTAAAAGGGCATGTAATTGCCATAAAAAGCGGACATCCTCTTAATATAAAACTGCTGCAGAAGATTGAACAACAGAGGCTTCGTTTTGCTGAAGGAGCAATAAAATCTGTTTCTACAAACTTTGAACTGGATAAAAATTATCTGGATATAAACGATATACAAAAAATTCTCCCTCATCGTTATCCTTTCCTTTTTGTAGATAAAATAATAGAGATAGAAGAAGATAAGCGCGCGGTAGGTATAAAAAATGTTACTATTGACGATTATTATTTCCAGGGTCATTTCCCTGGTAGACCGGTTATGCCGGGGGTGTTAATTGTAGAAGCTATGGCACAGGTTGCCGGTGTGCTTATGCTTTCCAAAAAAGAAAATCAAGGAAAGCTTGCTTATTTTATGAGTATAGATAATGTGAAATTTAGACGTACGGTACTGCCGGGAGACCAACTGCGTTTAGAAGTAGAAGTAGTGCGCTTAAAGTCTAAAACCGGCCAAGTCCATACTAAGGCGTTTGTGGATTCCCGAGTTGTTGCTGAGGCAGATTTGATGTTTGCCCTTGTGGATGGTTAAATAATTTATGTCTTATGAAAATATGATTACAGTGGTTATTCATTGTAATCAATTTTTTTATTAACAATGGCAAATATCCATTCTACTGCAATAGTTTCTCCGGGAGCAAAGTTAGCTAAAACAGTTAGTGTGGGAGCTTTTTCTTTTATCGGTCCGAATGTTGTAATTGATGAAGGTACTACCATCGGAATGTCCTGTGTAATTGAAGGAAACACAAGGATTGGCAAGAACTGTCGTATTTTCACGGGAGCAGTAATTGGGAGTATTCCTCAGGATTTGAAGTTTAAAGGGGAAAAAACCTTTCTTGAAATAGGTGATAATAATATCATCCGTGAGTATGTAACTATTAACTTAGGAACAAAGGCAACGGGCAAAACAGTAATTGGCAATAATAACCTTATAATGGCTTATTCACACATTGCTCATGATTGTAGGATTGGTAACGGGGTAATTATTGCTAATGTAGGTACTCTGGCCGGACATGTAACCATAGAGGATAAAGCAGTGATTGGGGGCATGGTTGCAATACATCAATTTGTTCGTGTAGGAAAACTTGCGATTATTGGTGGGTGTTCAAAAGTAATTCAGGATGTTCCTCCTTTCTCTATCTGCGATGGGCATCCCGCTAAAGTTTATGGCTTAAATGTGGTAGGATTAAGAAGGGCAGGAATAAAATCCGAAATAAGAAACAGCTTGAAAACCGCATTAAAACTTCTTTTCCAATCCGGCCTCTCTATTTCTCATGCGCTGGAAGAGATTGAGAAGAGATTACCTCCTTGTGAGGAGATAGAACATCTGATAAATTTTGTGAAGACTTCTCAACGCGGCATCTGTCATTAAGAATCTTTTCCTATAATTTAGTTCATATTTAGAATATCAAAGGAGTAAAGATGAAAAAGATTGGTTTAATTGCAGGGAGGTCACGTTACCCTTTACTTCTTGCAGAGGAGGCAAAGAAACGCGGAATTACTATTGTTGCTATTGGGATAAGGGGAGAAACTTTATCAGAAATAACAAATTATGTTTCTGAGATTTATTGGTTAGATGTGGGAGAATGGGATAAATTGATAGGTATATTAAAACGGGCGGGTATTAAAGAAGCGATTATGGCAGGAGGGATCAGGAAAACCCTCCTTTTCAGAGAAGATATTCATATTGATAGAACTGCTTTAGAGTTAATAAATTCATTAAAGGATAAAAAAGACATGTCTATATTAAACGCTTTTGCGCAACAGTTGAAAAAAGAAGGTATAGAGCTCTTAGATTCTGCTTCTTTTCTTGAAGACCTTCTACCTGATAAGGGTTGTTTGACTGAACGTATCCCTACTTCACTTGAATGGGAAGACATAAAATTCGGTTGGGATGTGGCTAAAGAAATAGCAAGAATTGATATTGGAATGACAGTGGCAGTTAAAAATAAAGTGGTATTAGCGGTGGAGGCAATAGAGGGAACAGATGAGACAATACGGAGAGGCGCATTATTAGGTGGGGAAGGCATAGTGGTGATAAAAGTTTCTCGAGCAGAACAGGATAAAAGATTTGATTTACCTGTGGTGGGACGGGATACAATTGAAACAATGAAGAGTGTAAAGGCAAAGGTTCTGGCTATTGAAGCAAAACAAGTGCTTTTTATTGACCTTAAGAATGCAATTGAAGAGGCAAATAAGTCAGGGATATCGGTGGTAGCAATTTAAGGTATGAATTAAATCCCAACCGAACATTTTAATTTTTGTAATGGAATTAAGAGATAATGGCAAGAAAATTAAAAGATAATCTTCTGTATATTCAGCAACTGAAAGCCCTGACGAAGATCAGTCAGGCAATTACTTCTGATTTATATTTAGAAGATATTCTAAAATTGATTGTTACGGTCACTGCCCAAATAATGAATTCTAAGATTTGTTCTCTTCTTATTTTAGATAAAGAAAAGAATGAACTTGTGGTTAGAGCTACACAATCGGTCTCTGAAGCATATAATAGGAAACCAAACTTGAAAGTAGGAGAAGGTATTGCGGGAAGAGTGGCACAGACAGGTGAGCCGATTGTTGTGCCGGATGTACGGAAGGACCCTCGTTATATAAACCAAAAGATTGCCAAGGAAGAAGGGCTTTGTTCTCTTCTCAGTGTTCCCTTGAAGGTTAAAGGAAGGATAATTGGTATACTTAATGTATATACCGCCAGTCCTTACTCTTTTAGTAAAGAAGAAATTGACATCCTAATGGCGGTAGCTAGCCAGGCAGCGATTGTGATTGAGAATGCCCGTTTAATAGTAGAGTCTAAGGTTATTCGAGAAGAATTGGAGGCACGTAAATTAATTGAGCGAGCAAAAGGAATTTTGATGAGAGAATGCAGAATCTCTGAAGAGGATGCCTATCGCAGAATACAAAAATTTGCTATGGATAAACGCCGGACGATGCGGGAAGTCGCAGAGGCAATTCTACTCAATTACGAGATGAGAAAAAAATGATATAATTTTAAGATAAACTGTATTCTTGCCCACAAAAGTGGGCATTTTATTTTGCACCATGGAAAAATTTGACATTGTTATAATTGGCGGAGGTCATGCAGGAATTGAAGCTTCTCTGGCTGCAAGTAGAATGGGGTGCCAGGTGTTACTCATTACTCTGAGAAAAGAGACAATCGGTTTGATGTCCTGTAATCCTGCAGTGGGAGGTATAGGTAAGGGGCAGTTGGTAAAAGAGATAGATGCTTTGGGAGGAGAAATGGCAAAAGCAACCGATGCTACCACAATCCAATTTAGAATGCTTAATACCTCCAAAGGTCCTGCGGTTTGGTCTTCGCGTGCCCAAGTAGATAGAAAACTTTACCAGAAATATATGGAAGATAAAGTAATGAGTCAAGAAAATATTATGGTCAAAGAAGGAGAAGTGATAAATTTAATAGTAGAAAATAACAGGATATTAGGGATAGAGACAGGTGACAAAACAATTTATGCTAAGGCAGTGGTTGTTTGTACAGGAACCTTTCTCAATGGCGTCGTTCACATTGGTTTGGAAAAATATCCAGCAGGTAGAATAAATGAACCTCCCAGCCAGAAACTTTCGCAGGCACTCAGAAAGTTAGGTTTAGAAATAGGAAGATTAAAAACATGTACTACCGCAAGATTAAATGGTAAGACCATAGATTTCTCTAAAATGAAGATCCAGAAAGGAGATGAGGTTATTAAGCCATTTTCTTACTCCACCTCATCTATAAAATTACCTCAAAGACCATGTTATCTTACTTACACAAATAAAAAGACCCATAAAATTATTTTAAAGGCTTTAGAGAACAAGAAACTTTTACACATCATAAGCCAAGGAGTAAATCCGCGCTATTGCCCTTCTATAGAAGAAAAAATTCTGCGTTTTCCTGAAAGGGAGAGACACCAAATATTTGTTGAGCCAGAGGGGTTAGATACAGATGAATATTATTTAAATGGGTTATTTACTTTCCTGCCGAGAGAGGTGCAGAAGGAACTCATTCATACCATTCAGGGACTTGAAAAGGCGGAAATCTCTAAATTTGGTTATGGGATTGAATACGATTATGTTTATCCTACCCAACTCTATCCGACATTGGAAACCAAAATAACGGAAAATTTATTTTTAGCAGGTCAGATTAACGGTACCACCGGTTACGAAGAAGCTGCTAGTCAGGGATTAGTGGCGGGTATTAATGCAGCTCTTAAAGTAAAGAAAAAGGAGCCTTTGGTTATTGGACGTGACCAGGCTTATATTGGGGTTTTAATTGATGATTTAGTAACCAAAGGCACAAATGAACCATATAGAATGTTTACCTCGCGTTGCGAATACCGACTTATCTTACGCGAGGACAATGCAGATATTCGTCTAAGTGAAATTGGATATAATATTGGGTTAGTAGATAAGGAAAAATATAATAAGGTTAGGGCAAAAAAAGAGGAAATTCAGAAAGGGATAAGGTTGCTTAGAGAAAAAATGCTTACCCCCAGTGCTGATTTAAATTATTTACTCAAGAAGCTCGGATTACCAGAATTGAAAAAACCAATCAGTTTGGCGGAATTGCTAAAAAGACCGGAGGTTACTTACTCTCATCTTATGAATATAGACGAAACCTTAGGAAGTTTTGTTTCTAAAGAGGTAATGGAAGAAATAGAAATTGAGATAAAATACGAAGGATATATTAGCCGACAGAGAGAAGAAGTCCGGCGGATGCAGAAGATGGAAAGGATGAGAATTCCTTCGGGGCTTGACTATGCAAAAATTCCCGGTCTTTCAACAGAGGTGAAAGAAAAACTTACTAAATTTAAACCGTTAACCCTCGGGCAGGCAGCACGAATTTCCGGGATTAATCCCACAGCTATTTCTCTTTTATGGGTATATTTACAGAAAAAAATCACCAAATAATTTATAAAAAATATGCAAGAGAAAATCCTCAATATTTTGCGCAAAAGCAAAGAATATTTTTCGGGAGAAGAATTGAGTAGGATTTTGGGGATTAGCCGGGCAGGAATCTGGAAACATATAGAAAGTTTAAGAAGTCTTGGTTATGAAATAGAGGCTGTCCCGCATTTAGGTTATCGGTTAATAAATCTACCGGATAGATTATTACCGGAGGAAATTTCTTGGGGACTTGGTACAAAAATTATGGGGAAGAAAATCTTCTCTTTTGCAGTTTTAGATTCCACTATGGATTTTGCCTATGAATTAGGAATAATGAATTTGCCCGAGGGAACCTTGGTATGCAGCGAAACACAGAGAAAAGGGCGGGGCAGAATGAATAGGACTTGGATATCTCCTAAATACAAAGGACTATATTTTTCTCTCCTTTTGAGGCCGAACATTTCTCCCCAGCAGGCTCCACAATTGACCCTTATCTCAGCCATAGCAGTACGAGAAGCAATTGCTGATTTAACCGGATTAGAATGTTTAATTAAATGGCCTAATGATATTCTATTCAATGACAAAAAAATAGGAGGGATTCTTACTGAGATGTATGCTGAGATGGATGAAGTTAGATTTGTTGTTGTAGGAATTGGCATAAATGTAAATACTGAAAAAAATCTTCTTCCCCCTCAAGCAAGCTCTTTGCAGGAAGAGAAGAAAGAGAAGGTTTCTCGGATTGAATTATTAAAAGAAATTTTGCGCAAATTAGAAAAATATTATTTCTTATTTAGAAAAAAGGGCTTTTCTCCTTTGGTGGAAGAATGGAAAAAGTATTCCTGTGTTCTTGGACATCAGATAAAGATAATTTCTCAACAGAAAATAATTGAAGGCGAGGCGGTTGATTTGGATAAGGAAGGTGCTCTTCTGGTAAGAGATGATTCGGGATTTATAGAAAGAGTTTTTACGTGCGATGTTGTTAAAGTAATTTAAAATAGATTGGTTTTCAAAAACTATCTTATCTACAATTTTAAACCATATAATACCTAATCAGTTGACAATACGTTCATTTTTTTCTATAATTATCGTTTGTGAAATTATATTCTCTCCCGCTATCTACAATTTGCTATCCTGTTTCTTTATTTCTTTTATCTTCTCAAATATGGTTAATGCTTAATTGTTATTGTTTGGTCTATGCTGAAGAGATTTTTCTGGAACCAATTTTTATCAGTTCTTCTTTAGAAGGGAAGTTTTTGCGTAGTGGATATAGCTGGGATTATATAGAAGTAAATTCTCACGAGGGAGATTCAATAGTTGATTTGTTAGAGGGTTTAAATTCAGTAGATGTGCGAAGACGTCACATTCAGGGAATTCAAGCAGACTTAAGTATACGAGGTTCCAATTTTGAACAAACTTGCATACTTCTGGATGGGATAAATTTTAATAACCCCCAGACAGGCCACCATAATATGGATCTGCCCTTGACCATGTTTGATATTGAAAGAATTGAAGTCTTAAGAGGAGGAGTATCGGGTTTATATGGAGCAGGAGGTTTTGGTGGAGTGGTAAATATATTAACAAAAAAAGCCGAAGGGAAAAAAATTGAATATCTGTTTTCTCGCG
>JBFWKV010000025.1:0-12563 GCA_050252475.1 Candidatus Omnitrophota bacterium
GGAATTTTAAATTTTTCTGCCATTTGCATCAAGCGGAGTGCTTTGCGATATCCCTCAGGATGGGCACAACCAAAATTGCGCTGTATATTTTCTTTTATATCTCTACCTTTCTGATGCCCGATGACACAGACTTTTGTCTTGTCTAAAAAGGCAAACCCACCAACAATAGCTTTATCGTCACCAAAAAGCCGGTCACCGTGGAATTCTACAAAGTTGCTCATCATCATATTTATGTAATCTAAAGTATAAGGTCTTGCCGGATGCCTTGCGATTTGAACCCTCTGCCAGGGAGTAAGATTCTCAAAAATTTCGTGTCGTATCTTATCAAGTTTCTCTTCCAGACGTTTTATTTCCACAGAAAGGTCTATTTTCTTTGTTTCAGAAAATTTCTTTAATTCCTCAATTTTTCTTTCCAGCTCTATAATTGGTTTTTCAAAATCCATCTCGTTCATCCTGGTATCAGTTTATTATTTAACCAAAAAACTTTTTTACTATTCAGTAATAACTACTTCCGTGCCAATAGGTAAAATAATATAGAGTTCCTCCACATCGTGGTTATACATCCTTATACAACCCTGAGTAATATGTTTACCTATTGTTTCGGGCTGGGTGGTGCCATGTATACCGTAACCACTTTGCGAAATTCCCAGCCAGTAACTCCCCAGAATATTCTCCGGACTGTTGGGAGGAATGGCTTTGCCATCTTTATACCAGACAGGGTTAGCAATCTTGTTAACAATTTTGAAGGTGCCCACGGGAGTAACATTATTCAGGCCGGTAGATACAGTATAAACCTTTATTATTTTGCCATCCGATTTAAGGGTAAGCGTATTTTGAGATTTATCCACCCATACAGAAAAAGTCCTCTTAGACACCTTCAGTTTCATCCCGGGACGAATAAAAGTATCTTCTTTAAGCCCATTTGCCTTGCGCAAAAGTTCTACGGTGGTATTAAAACGCTGAGCAATTTTAACCAGGGAATCTCCTTCTTTTACTTCGTAAAGCAAATCGTCTTCGGTAACCAGAGGAGAAAAAATTATCTGTATATTAACTTTGCCTAACTCCTCTTGAGCTTTACTGATTATCTCTCCCTTGTCTGATTCTGAGATTATTCTTTCTAAAAGTTTCTTTGCTTCTAACAGGCGGTTAGTTTTTCCATAAAATATCGCAAGTTTAAGCCAGGCGGTATATAATTTGTCATTCTTTGGGAAACTTTCGTCTATTTTCTCAAGATATTCTATAGCTTTATGGAGTTCTCCTCTCTTCTCTTCTTCCAATGCCTTCCGGTAAATCTGTCTTAACTCCCAGGCTTTACCAAAAATCTTCGAAGGAACAATTTTTGTTGAGAAGTAAAGAAGAAAGAAGACCAGAACCAAAATCACTAATCCAGTGAACGAACGGTTAATTTTTCTAAATTCCATCTTTACTCCTTCCCTTGTTAATTATCCTTATTGCCTTTAACGGTGGGTTTTGATTTTCGTCGCTTCAGCGGATTTCCCGCAGGTTTGTCTCAGGTTTTAACTAACCTTGATGCTCATCATCTTTATCCCTGAACCCGCTTCTCTCTAACAAATATTCCCAACTGTACTGCCAATAAATGTGCGGATAACATAATGGCATAAAAATGGACACTCTGTCAAGGATAATTTAATTCAGGCGTAAGATGGAGTAAAATAAAAACAGAGGGAATTTATATTTTCTTTTTTCTTCTATCCTGACACTCAAATTTTATCTAAATTTAAATTCTTCTTCCCACTTAAAAACTCAAGGTGGTGCACAGACGCCTCTCTGCACACCACCCCACCCTTTCCTCTTTCCGCTCTCCGCTTTTCGCTTTTCGTTTTTAACTTTGAGTTTTAAACTTTACGCTTCTAATTACGAATTACGAATTACCGATTACGAATTACGGTTTTTCGCTTTACACTTTTCAATTACGAATTACGCTTTACGGATTACGAATTACCGATTACCAATTACGATTTACGCTTTACGGTTTACGGATTACGGATTTTTCACTTTTCGCTTTTCGCTTTACACTTTACACTTTTCAATTACGATTTACGGATTACCGATTACGAATTACGGATTACGAATTACCAATTACGGATTACGGCTTTCCGTTTTTCGCTTTACGCTTTACACTTTTCAATTACGAATTACGGATTACCGATTACGGATTACCAATTACGATTTACCGATTACGACTTCCCTCTTCCTATTTCCTTCCGTGCAAAAGCAATTTCTCTATAACCTGGAAGACCATTTCCCGCTTAAAGGGTTTAGTTAACCAGGCATCTATACCCACTTCCTTTGCCAGTTCTTTGCCGTTTTCATCGGCGCGGGCGCTGAACATAATAATGGGGATATGACGGTAGCGCTCATCGTATTTGAGCAATCGGCAGATTTTATAGCCATTCATTCCCGGAAGCATCAAATCTAAAATTACCAGGTCAGGATTTTCCTCCTGCACCTTTATCAATCCTTCTCTCCCATCATAAGCAAAAATAACTCTGTGGCCAGAATTTTCCAGATTCTGTCTTAATTCCTCTACGCTTTCCGGCTCATCATCCACGATAAGGATTTTCTTTCCTTCGTTCTGCTTTGTCTTCTTCTCTTCGCTTACCCTTCCCATCCCTTTTCTTTTTTCGCTTTGCACTTTTCGTTTTAAGTTTTGCGTTTTTCGCTTTTCGCTTTACACTTTTCAATTACGATTTACCGATTACGAATTACGAATTACGTCTTTTCACTTTCCGCTTTTCGCTTTAAACTTTTCGCTTTTCAATTACCGATTACCAATTACCGATTACGAATTACGGATTACCAATTACCAATTACGAATTACGCTTTACGGATTACCGATTACGAATTACCAATTACCGATTACGAATTACCAATTACCAATTACGGATTACCGCTCCCCGCTTCTCTACCCTCCCCTATACTCCAGAGGTTGCTTTTTCTGGGGAAGACTCACCACAAAGACGCTTCCTTTTCCTAATTCTGAACTCACACTTATTTCTCCGCCGTGCTTACGCACAATTTCCCGCGAAATATAAAGTCCTAAGCCATGGCTTTCCAGATTATCTCCGTTCATGATTTCCGCAGAGGCATATTTATGAAAAATCTTTTCCTGATTCTCCGGAGCTATCCCCACTCCCGTATCCGAGATGTAGATTTTCAGAAGGTCCTTTTTCTCCGAAATTTCAAAACTCACCTCTACGGTTCCATTCTCCTTATTATATTTTATGGCATTATGAAGCAAATTGACGAGAACCTGGGTAATCTCATCCTCATTCGCCCAGATTTTCAATTCTGAATTAGGAGGGAAAAGTCCTTTAATCACCACTCCTTTGTTTCTCGCTAAGATATCCAGGGAATAGATAACATGCTTGGTAGTGCTTATAATATCAAAAAATTTCGCCTTCTCGGCTAATTTCATTGTTCCATTCTTCCGGGCATAATTGAGCCATTCCTCAATCATTCTTTTTAAGCGCTGAAGACTCTGTTTTGCCAGAGAAAAAAGTCTTTTCTGACGCTCACTCAGGGAATTGCTCAACTCACTGCTGAAGATATCCATAACCTCATCCACCACAGTAATCGGCACCTTGAACTCGTGGGAGATATGAGAAAGCAATTCATGTCTAATTTTATCCATTGCCTTATCCCGCTTTTGCTGATGTGCTATTTCAATCACTGCCCCGCAAAAATCTGCCAGTTTGCTCAGTTGGTGCAAATCTTCCGTCCTAAATACATCACGCGAAATTTTATTATTCACATGCACCACACCTATCACCCTGTCCTCGTTTTTCAGGGGCACACTCAACAGAGAATTGTTATAATAATTCCCCTTGCGAGAGATAAAACGGCCATCGCGGGCAATATCCTCAACAAGCAAAGGCTCACCTCTATTCCATACCCAGCCGGTAACACTATTGGCGAACTCCTCCTCCCTAACCATGTTATCCTTGATTACTTCTCTTTCGCCGTTTCCTGTGCGCTTTATTCTTAAAAGTAAAAGATTTGCCTCATCCTCTTTGAGCACCATAGATACCGATTCCACTCCCAAAAGGTTGGAGATAATTTCGGCTAAAGTTTCCAGGCATTTATCCAGTTCTGCCGGCGGCTGATAAGCATTGGAGAGTTCAAATAAATACTTCTCAATAAGTTCCCTCTCCTTACCCTCTGTATTCTTAAGGATATCCTTCATTTCCTGATTCAATTCCTGTTCCATCTTCTTCTCTTCCCGCTTTCCGCCTTCCGCTTCTCAATTACCGATTACGAATTACGATTTACGGATTACGATTTACGGCTTTTCGTTTTAAGTTTTGCGCTTTACGCTTTACACTTTTCAATTACGGATTACGCTTTACCGATTACGATTTACGGATTACGAATTACCAATTACGAATTACCAATTACCGATTACGAATTACCGATTACGGATTACGGATTACCTCCTCTTCTTAAACTCCTCCTCCAACCACGGGAAGAAGCTCTCACCCCGGGCGCGGATATTATTCTCAATAAACTCATACATATCGGCGGTCAGTGCGAGTCCTTCAAAAGCACCGGTATCGGTGGGGGTAACCGGATGATAGAAATATACGGGAATTGGTCTTATCTGGGGGTCCATGGCATAGACGCGTGTTCCCGTGTCGGTTCCGATAATCTCCTGCACCGGCCATCTCCAGCGTTCGGTGAGATAATCGTAAATAAGTGCCTCAGGTGCGGGAGCAGGAGGAATTATTGCAGCAAGTATAGTAAATATTCCCGGAATATAGTCAATCGCATAGTTGTCGCCTGCTGTCAATGTCCCCTGCAATATGTCATAAATGCCTACATCCTCTCCTGGCTCGCGGGTCAAAGCACCGCTGAAAGAATCACCTTCTACCAATGAACCCGAGGTTATCTGGTATGTAAATATCGGATCGGGCTGACCATAGTCTTTGCTCGTATCATTAGCGGTGACCGTTAGGGCAGCCTTTGCAATTATATCGTTAATAGTATTGCTGGCATCGTTGTAATTACCGGTTACATCAGTAAATGTCCAAGTATCTGTATAAGAACCAGCATTGGTATGCGTTGTCCCGCT
Organism: Candidatus Omnitrophota bacterium; assembly: GCA_050252475.1. Taxonomy (GTDB): domain Bacteria; phylum Omnitrophota; class Gorgyraeia; order DTHP01; family DTHP01; genus JBFWKV01. The sequence goes on from JBFWKV010000025.1 coordinate 5,093, forward strand.
TAAATCTAATCCAGTAAGGGTTTCACCCAGTACACCAGTAGCAGAACCTGTGGCGGTATGAGCAGTACCATCATAAACAACATTGTAAGGAGTAACCAAAATGATGGCATCAGCCTTATTAACTTCCAGCGTTCCATTAACATAGGTAACATAATACTTATTTAACATCCCAGGTCCAAGAGTTGCAGTTATTACCGCATTGCTGGGAACAATATCATAATTTGGTCCGGGGGAAATTACAGTAGCTGTGGGAGCTGCCCCAGCACTGTATAAATTCACGCTGGATACCGAGTCGGTACCTAATAAACCATCTACTGTAAAATCATCTGAAGGTGTAGTTGTGTCAAAAGTAAATGTACTACCATAGGTTTTGGTTTGATCCTCGGCAGTTATCTTAAGCGTTCCAAATGGACCTAAATCAGCTGTATCTGAATACTCGCTTCCGCTAACGGTAGCAACGTGGAAATAATGCCCAGCAGTGGTATCATTTCGAGTCGGCGATGTAGCATAAAATGTCCATTCACCGCCAGAAAAAGAGGCAGTATAAGAATCGGGAGAAACATCGGTAACATCGGTAGTAGCTATCTCATCCCAAATATATGAGAAATCATAGGGATAACCTAAATCTATTGCTCCTACAGGCTTTCCACCATTACCATCATCAGTTAGAAACGGATTCAGGGCAGATAAGGTAATAGTATGTCCTATAATATCTAATTCGGTAGGAGCTACTCCTAAATCGCCATCTATAATACTTCCGCCAGATGTAATACTAACATCTCCGTTTTCTGCATCTACTAGGGTAAGAGTAACATCTCCGCCAGCAGTTATAGAGGCATCTCCGCCATTAGTATTAATTTCAGAACCTGAATTCATTACATAATTACCCCTAACGTTAGCGGTAAACGTTCCATAACCGGTATCCTGGGTAGGTAAATTCCAGCTCACATCTATTTCTTTATCTCCGCTTGACGACCATCCTCCAGATACATTAGTAGGAAATCCAAGGGTACCACCATAGTCACCAAGCGTATATGCAGTAACTACCGGTATATTGGTTTCTGTGTCAGTTGTAACAACGGCATGAATAATTATATAAGGAGCATAATCAGGATAGTCTTTACCATAAGTTTTTACAACTCCGTCATTATAATGATATTCTTGTTTGTGGGTTTCCAGAGCATCCTGTAAACCAATCAATTGAGCCTCCGATAGTGATTTTACATTCGGGCTTTCTAAAGGCTGGCTCGTAGATGTATAATAATAGATTTCTGCACTAGTAACTGTTATGGTATTAGGAACAGAGCTCAAATCAAATTTTAATCCGTATCCCTCACCTTCATTAGTAGCACGAAGAGCGGTGATATCTCCATAATCTATTATGGAGGTAGTTGTAATTGTTGCGGTACCATAAGTAAAGGTTATCGGAGCAAATTCTATAAGGCCGAGGAGATTCATCGAGCCATCAGCTGTAGCAGTAAAATCACCACCAAGATAAATATCATTTAAAGTTATATTGTTTCCGGCTATATCCACATTTCCACCGGCAACTATTTCACTCGTATTAGCCTGTATAATATCTCCGATGGCATTTAAGGAGGTATTATTTTCAGAAAGCACAATATCAGCATTGATTAATATATCGTCTCCGGCATCCATGCTTATATCATTGGCTACTTTTATCGAGCTGGCTGATTTAAGGTTAATTGTATTATCAGCTACAACAGTGAGATCGTTTCCAGAGATAATATTAGCAAGGAAAATATCATACCCTGAAATATCTATATCACCATCAACTGCAATTGTCTTGCCATCAGCCTGGTAAAAACTACCGGTTTCTCCAGTTGGAATAGGACCAACCCCGGAAGTAACGGTTAAGCTGGCTACTCCTGAAGCTTTCTCAACAATATAGTTTCCGTCAAAATATATATCCCCTACATCAGAAACAGTTACAACTCCTGAGGTAAGCACATCATTAATATGCACAGCTTGGTTGTGCAAAATTATATCTGTGGTATTGCTGAAAATACTGCCCGCTAAATCTGCTCCGGCTGCATCTATAACAACTTCTCCGCCGCGAGCTTCTATTTTACCGGCTACATTTACTCTCTGGTTAGCTACTAACTCCACCTTGCCAGTACTGGCATCCAGGGCATTTGCCTGAATTATCCCTTCATTATTTACCGCATAGTCAAAAACATTATCCAGTGCTTTGGCGGTGAGAACCACGAGACCTCCATCCGCAGCAATTTTACCGGTATTCTTTACCCCATCGCTTACCCCGCTAATCTCGTTCTTTACCGCTTCATCAATTACCACACTAATCATTCCCGCAGTATCTAAGCCTAAAGTTATTTTCTCGCCACTTGCCAGAACCGTGGTGCCCAAGGTGGTAACGATTTGCCCTTCATTCTTTACTGCTGAACCCAAAAGAATTGCTTCCTTTGCCTGGATATATCCCTGATTGATTACTGATGCACCTACTTTGTCCACATTTTTAATAAAAACTAAATTCCCGTTTAAGAAATCGCTATCTTTAATATCTAAGGTAGAAGCGACCAAGCCCGCAGTGTCCACCTGCGAATTTGGCCCGAATAAAATTCCATTGGGATTGATGAGATAGATTTTCCCATTTGCGGTGAGAACTCCTAAGATTTCCGAAGGATTTACTCCCACCACCCGGTTTAAGGCAACCGATTGGCTGGAGGGCTGAAGAAAATGAACCGCCTCCGGCTCGGCAATGGAAAAAGAGTCGTAATTGATAATTACCCTGTCCGATGTGGAGATATTCAGGGTATTTTCATCCAGTCGGGTAAAATTAGCCGAACCGGAAACCACATTTTCTCCTTCCGGCAGGGCATACAGGGGAAGGGAATAATTTAGCGAAAAAATAATGGTCGCTATCAAGACAAAACATTTTTTAAACATCTTCTCCCCCTTCTTTTTCGTAATCCCTGTAAGGCGGGAATTACAAATGTGGGTCAGTTAAATTTAAGTTTAATACTTTCTTATTTTTAAAGTTCTTTTTTATGAATAAAAAATCTTCTTTTTTATTTATATATACAAAATATATACAAAAAAAGCATACCACCATTTTATAGTATTGTCAAGGGAAGCAACGTATAAAGTTTAAAGTGCAAAACTCAAAGTTTAAATTTTTTCTTGCCTCTTAAGGTCAAAATGCTTGAACCTAAAATATTGGCAATCTCACAGACTTCCTTAATCAAATTATCTATTTCCTCACCCTCAATTTTCCCCGCATCTTTTAATAAATTAAGCCAGTATTTTGTTTCATTAGCAGATTTAAGCGAGTGATTGAAAAAATTTGTAAAATCTTTCCGGGAGGAACTCGCTTGTGCCTCATTTATATTAGCTCCAATAGAAGTAGCAGACCTGAGTAACTGTTTCGCAATAATCTGTGTAGAAGCATCACGAGGCAATATGTCAATAAACTTTATTATCCTAAGGGCAAACTGATATGCCCTCGTTTTAGAATCCATCCTCCGCTTTCCGCTTTAAGTTTTAAGTTTTTCGCTTTAAGTTTTGCACTTTAAGTTTTGAGTTTTGCGCTTTTAGTTTTGCACTTCTCAGAAACTTTTTGTTGCCTGAAGCCAGGTGCGGAAATGGTGTCCGTCAGAAGGGGTCTCATCCATAGGCCAGCCGAATTCCAGGCGAATCGCCAGATTTCGTCTGGGTAAATTTAACCGCATTCCCCAACCCGCAGAGCGCAGGGTTTCCTCTTTTTCTTCTCCCGCATCAGGCCGATGGAGTTGGGCATGCGCCCAGTCGTAAAAGGCAATTACCGTAAAGGCATCGCGCAGTTTATCCTGGGTAAAAGGAACATTTATTGTCTCGGGAATAAAGCCTAAACGCGAAGAGAGTTCTAAAGAAGAGGCAAACCCCTCATCTCCTACTTTCTCGGCAGGTGGATAACCGCGGTTATTGGTAATGCCACCGATTTGAAATTGTTCGGTAGCGGTCAAAATATAGGGAGAAATCTGCAAATTGTTTTTCCAGAGTAAGGAGGAGTTAAGAGGCATCTTCTGGAGTCTTAAAAGATAGATATTCCATTTGGTAAATTTTCCTCCCGCACCAGCTCTTGAGGCATCCGCATCAACCGCACTCAAACCACCCCATAAAGAGGGCAGTCCCAGGCTGAATTCGTCAGTAAAGATGGTTCTGCCATTTTTATCCGCATGGTCTAAATCAAATCCCAGTTTTAAAACCCGCAGAGCATCTTCACTGTTTAAGGTACCTAAGAGATAGTTTCTTACCCGTTTGTAATCAAAACCACCGGTTAAACGCAAATCAAGGTTTTCTTCATCAATTAAGTATTTATTGAGGAAAAGGGATAAAAGCATGCTGTCACCCCGCGAATCGGTATCGCGTAATTCCTCATCAAGTTTCATTCTTGAACGCGCCCCGAAAAAACCTAATTCCCAGTCCTCGCCAAAAGGAAGAAGATAACGCAGGGTTTTTAAGGCATAGGTGTCGGCTTCGGCAATCTGGTATTTGAGAGAAAGAATATCATCGTTTCCCGTCAAATTGTTATGGTCAAAGGTTAAGGCGTATCTGTCGCGGTGGACAAAACGCGAACCGAAATTATCATATTCAAAGCCGTAGTGAATAGGTAATCTATCCTGTACCTCTAAAACCACATCGGTCTCTCCCCTTTCTTTACCCGGGGTAAGCACCGATCTCACCAGACGGTCGGGATGTTCATTAAGTTTCATTAAGTTTCGACGTAACTGGTTATAGTTAAAAGGTTCTCCTCTTTCTAAAGTAATCTTCTTCTCAATCAGGCGGGTTTTGAAATAGCGGTTCCCTCTAATTTCCAAATCACCCATCTTCCCTTCCAGAACGCGAATCTCAAGGGTTCCTTCCGCAAGGTCCTGGGGCGGAATATAGGCGCGCGAGGTGATATAGCCATTAGTGCGATAAAGTTCGGTAAGCAAGCTGGCAATTTCCTGCATCTCACGGAAACTGAGTTCTTTATTTTCGTAGGGAGAGACAATCTTCCGGATTTCCTCTTCTTTAAAATAGGTAACCCCGCTTACCACAATCTTTTTGATAAGGACTTTTTCTTCCTTTACCGGCGGAACTGCTTCGGAAGGAAGCTCTTCTTCTACTTCTGGTTTTTCTGGTGCCTTCTCAATCCGCTCACGCAGGATTTTTTCTTTTTCCAGTTCTCTTTCCAGTCTTTCCTGCTGAGCAGGTTGTTGTTGCGCGAGAACTATACCGGAGAAAAGAAAAATAAAAAGACCTGCAGAAAAAAGAGAGAAAAATTTTTTCATCTTTGCTCCTTTCTCAATTATGGGGTTTATGTTCTGGTTTTTTAGGGGGATTTTAATAATGAAGAAAACTCCACTAGATAAAATTTTCTTTTAAAATATTTAAATAAATAAAAAAAATAAAACAACCTCTTTTTCTACCGGAGAATTTTACGGGAAAATAGAAGCCTTGTCAAGCAAATAAAAAAATTCTTACACTTTCCTTTCCTGACCGTGCCCTGCCACCTCTTAGGTGGACAAGGTTGGGATAATATTCGGAGTTGTGGCAAGAAAGAGGTAATTTTTTAAATTATCCCCCGAATAAATCTTATGAGTAAATCCAGGTTTTCCCACAGGAGTGCGGGGTCTTCTATATAAGAAGGAGTATAAAGACTCTGGTTTAGAGAGGAATTTTTATGTCTTAAGCCGAGTAAATATATATAGGCTTCCTTTATACTTTCCCTGTCCCAGACTTTAGTGTCTACTAAATTCCTGTCAAAAATTAAATCAATCGCTGATAATACATCGGAAGGCAATTCTCCATTTTGCATATGCGTGAGTAGGAGATAATACACTCCCAGCTGGAAAAACCTTATCCCTAATTGAATATCATAGACTATATTTCTTTCTTTATCCCACCATACTCTAAAATCCCTTCGCTCTACCCTTCCGTAGCCATGTTGAGCAATAAGAAGGTAGTTATCAATAATCGCTCTAAAGCTGGCTAAAAGAGAAGGAGCAATTGAATATATTTTTTCTCTAAGTTCCCGGAATAAATCTGCCTCTCCCCATATATATCTATGGGAAAGACATCTTATAAAAGAAGAAAGCATTTCTCCTGCCGACAGTCCTTCCAGAAGAGGTTTATTTAAATCAAATAAGTATGTGCCTTCTTTTAGATGTTGTATAAAGAGATCCAGAGGTGTTCCCGTGAACCCTACCGCCCGCAAAGCCTGAATAATCCTTCTGCCAAAATTGTAAACTTCTTCTAATCTGTCGCTTTTAACCACTAAGTCTATATCTAAATCGGAATAAGGGTCTGCTTCACCCCTTCCGGTAGAACCACCAATTAAAACCGCAATATCCTTTTCGCTCAGTTCAGGAAATTCTTCCCGGAAATTATCCCAGACCATTTGAATGATTCTACCGGCTAATGCTACAACTTTTTCAGAATATCGTTGAGCAATTTCTCTAATTTCCTCCTCATTTTTTGCTTCTCTAATTCTTTCCGCGGTCTCTTTTCTGATTCTCTCTATTTCCTCTTTAAGTTCTCTCAGTGCGGGAAGTTGAGAGAGTATTTCTTCTGTAAAAATTATTTCTTCCGGAGTGTAAACTTCGCGGGGCAGGGTGGTAAAATAAGGGCTGGTACAACTCAGTTTAAGCAATTCCGCTATCTTCATTAACTCCTCTATTTGTGCATCAGTCAAGTTTCTACGGTCTTCCAAGACTATATAGTCATAATTTGTAATATAAGCGTATAAAAACAAAGCATAAGGAGATGACCATTCTGACAGGCTCGTATACAATGTGCCCGCAGAATCTTTCTCTCTCAAAGGCAAGCGGTCTTTTATAAAGCCAAGCATAGAAAGTGCTTTTTCACCCCCTTCATTCAATTCAGGCCAGAATATTTTTATCGCTTCAGAAAGAATTATCTTAAAAGTTTCCCGGGAATCATTGTCTAACAGCCCTTTATTCAAACATAAAGCAAATTTATTTAAAAGATCTAACATTTTCTCTGGAGTTAATTTCCTCAGTAAATCTGAAATCTTCCCCTCTCCATTTGATTCGGCTACCCGCAGGAGAAATTTTAGAAAACTCTGGGTAAATTGAAAATCATTTAAATCCAGCAATTCTGGATGGTCGGCAAAATATTGCATGGCATCCCCCTCAAATGTAAAATTATCCCGGGTATCCCAGTAGGCGATTAATACAATATCGTCTTTCTCTGCTCCTTTTTCAAGGACGATGCGCGCCATTTCTGTCAAAGTGCTTCCCGAGGCAACCACATCATCAATGATTATCACTTTCTTTCCCTTTAAGCTTTCCGCGATTTCTGCAGTTTTCCAGTATGCCTCTGCTCTTTCTTCGGGATTAAATCTGTAATAACCTACAATAAATTCATTGACTTTTACTCTTACTATTCTAATGTTTAATTCTCTCGCTACATATTCTATTAAATACTCAATGCTCCGAGGAATGCC
>JBFWKV010000026.1:0-11760 GCA_050252475.1 Candidatus Omnitrophota bacterium
TAGAAAATTTAGGTGATTATTTGAAAATCAGAATCTTGAACCGGGAGGTAACAGCTGAACACTAACTCTCCTCTTGGAGAGGTACCCTAATAAATAAATGACATAACTCCTTAATTATCAATAATCTTTGGAGGTCTCACCTCCAAAGATACGCTTCTAATTACGAATTACGTCTTTTCGTTTTACGCTTTGCACTTTAAACTTTACACTTTTCAATTCAATAATTTTTGGAGGTCTCACCTCCAAAGATACACCTCCAAAGATAAACTCCAAGGATACACGGGAATCATATCTTACCCTATTGCAGGCTAAACCATTTAAATTTAAACTTCCATAGGTCTTAACTGTTATTGTAGTAAGTATATACCCCTATAATTTTATTTTGTGTCAAGCGCTATTTTGATTTTCTCTGTATTAAAGTGTGTAAAAAATGTTGACGGAGAAGAAAAACTGTGGTATAAAAGGTTTTGTGAAAGATGATCTTCCTGCCGAGGTGAAATCATATGAAGTAACTTGTGTTCTGGGTAAGAAAATTCGTACTACAGAAGGTTATTTTGAATTTATTACCGAATATAGACATGCAGAACTAAAAGGTCGTTTAAAAGACGCTTTGCTCAGTATTAAAGAAGCTAATGAGGTAAGAAGAAGCGATAAACATCCTGAACTTTATTTATATTATCGTAGATTTGGTAAGTACTGGATTTGCGTGGTAACACGTCATTTAGATGGGGAAGGATTTATTGTTACCGCATATCTAACGAGAAAACCAAAAAGGAAAGGAGAAAAATATGGGAAAGAACGGAATAAGGATCTATATTGACCCCTATGGCAATACACTTAATATGTGGTGGGGAAATCCGAAAGATGCCTTTATCTCTGAGGAATCAAAAGAGGCGCTGGATGTGATTGTTAAAAACAAAAAAGGAAAGCCAATTGGTTTGGAAAAAATCGGTTTCTTTCCTCCAGAAATTAAGCCTCTGAAATATTTAGAGAAAAGGATTGGTTTTCTTTTAGAAACCAAAAAGAGACTTTCTGCATAAACAATGGATAGAGGAAACTACTTTTTCCCATTTTTGCACCTCAACTTCCCTTCCTTAATAGCCAATAGAGAGCTTATTCTCTAAATGTTCAAATAAATCTACTCAACCCTTCTCTCTCCCCATTTACGATAAGTTATGGTATTTTAGCACCAAACTACCCTGACTTTCCTGCTTTGCAAAAAACTGACATTATTATGTTGTGGTAACAGAAAAATCAAGAATTAACTCAGGTAATGAATAAATCGCGATAGGGGAAATTCCCATCCGTGGTGACATTAATTCTTAAACGGCGCAAACCTACTTCGTCGCCGGGAGTGGGCGCATAGGTAAGGTGGGCTTCGCAACCTGCCAGTTCTTTCAATTTCTCCATGGCTATTTCGGCAGTGGGATTGGTGGCAGAGGACATACTCAGAGCAATTAAAGTCTCATCTAAATCAAGAACTTCCCTTTTCATATGTAAAATGTTTTTCTTTAAACTGCTAATCTGCTCAATTATCTTGGGAGAAAGGAGATGAATATTATTGGGAATCCCCGCTAAAACCTTTATGGCATTTAAGATTAAACTGGAAGAGGCACTCATCAATAAAGAATTCTTTCCCGTAACAATTCTTCCGTCAGGAAGCTCTATAGACGCTCCGCAACCCAGAATGGAAGAATCCTTGAGTTTCTGCTGGGCTTTTTCCGCAGATTCCCGGGCAGGTTTTACTACATTTCTATCCTCAGGAAGACATCCCAGTTCCTCCATCAACAGTTCCACTCTCTCCACCACTTCTTTTTTCTCTATCCCCAGAAGATTTTCGTATCTATAGCGAAAATACCGGCGAATAACTTCCTGCTTTGCCGCTTCGCTGACTACCGCATCGTCAATAATGGCAAAACCCGCACGATTCACTCCCATATCCGTAGGAGAATGGTAAATTATCTCTGAACCCATTATCTTCTCCATAATTCTTTTCAAGACAGGAAATATCTCCACATCGCGATTATAATTTACCGCGGTTTTATTATAGGTGGATAAGTGGAAGGGGTCAATGAGATTGAAATCACCAATATCAGCAGTGGCTGCCTCATAAGCAATATTTACCGGATGCTTCAAAGGAATATTCCAGATGGGAAAGGTTTCAAATTTAGCATAGCCAGATTTTATGCCCCGTTTGTAGTCATGGTAAAGTTGAGATAAACAGGTGGCAAGTTTACCACTGCCCGGTCCTGGGCCGGTGACCACCACAATCCGATTGTAAGTCTCAATATAAGAATTTCTTCCATATCCCGCTTCACTTACGATGGTATCCACATCAGTGGGATAACCCTGTGTGGCAGGATGTAAGTAAACTTTTATTTTGTGAAGTTCCAATCTATTTTTAAATCTGATTGCCTGAGGCTGGTTAGCAAAACGGGTAATCACTACCCCCACCACCTCTAAATCATTCTCCCTTAAATCGTCAATTAACTTGAGTGCATCAACATCGTAAGTAATGCCAAAATCACCCCTTATTCTACCCTTCTCTATGTCTCCCGCATAAATGCAGAGAATAATATCCAGCTTATCCTTGAGGCTCTTGAGCAATTTTATTTTTATGTTCGGGTCATAACCGGGAAGAACCCGCGCCGCATGGTAATCATAGAAGAGTTTTCCGCCAAATTCAAGGTAAAGCTTACCGCTAAATTTCTCAATGCGTTCTAAGATCGCCTTTTTCTGCTCAAAAAGATATTTCTCGTTATCAAAACCAATCTTTTTCATCCCTGAAAATAATTTTTGGTTACCATATCCCACTTATCCTGTGCCTTAAGGAGAATTTCAACTATCTCCCTTACCGCTCCCTCCCCTCCGCATGCGTTTGTGATATAGTGAACCAGGGTTTTTAGCTCCTCGCGGGCATTGGCTACACAAACCGCAAGGCCAACTCTTTTTAAGATAGGAATATCAATCAAGTCATCACCAATATAGCAGACTTCTTCATCGCTCAGACGAAATTTTTTCAATACCCTGATATAGGTATTAATCTTCCTGTATGCTTTTTGATATACCCTGGTAATCTGGAGATGTTTAGCCCGTCGGGTGACTACCTTTGAATTCCCCGCGGTAATAATTACTGTTTTTATGCCTGCGCGTTTAAGCAGAGTTAAACCGAAACCATCGTGAATATTGAATGCTTTCAGTTCATCACCATAATTGCCATAGTAAAATTTTCCATCAGTCAAAACTCCATCCACATCCATAATGAGTAATTTTATTTTCTTTGCTCGCTCAAAAACATCCATCGGCTAACCTTTCGTTAAAATTGTTTATCTTAATCTCAAACAATACCCGCCTTGAGTAAATCCTGCACATCCACCAGACCAAGTGGATGATTTTTTTCATCCACTACGGGAATCTCATCTATTTTATATTCCCGCAAGATTTTTAAAGCCTCCTCGGCAAGACTTCCCTTCTTGATTGTCTTGGGAGAAGTGGTCATAACTTCTTTTACTTTTTTCTCTAAAATACGGGGATCAGTCTCAATGTGGCGCCGGAGATCTCCATCGGTAAAAATTCCGCAAATTTTTTTGTTCTTATCAATAACAGTGGCAGAACCTGCCCGGGCACGGGTTATTGCTAAAAGCACATCTTTTACCCGTGTATCCTCATTTACTACGGGATTGGCTTCTCCTTTACGCATAATATCCTCTACTTTTAGAAGGAGCCTTTTCCCCAGCGTACCACCGGGATGGAGCAAAGCAAAATTTTCTTTTTTAAAACCTTTTTTCTCAAGAACCGCCACTGCCAATGCATCTCCCATCGCCAGCATTGCGGTAGTGGAAGCAGTGGGAGCCAGACCGAAAGGACAAGCTTCCTTTTCCACAGAAACATCTAAAACCACATCAGCATGACGCGCCAGGTTAGACTTAAGATTTCCCGTAAAAGCAATTAATTTTGCCCCAATTTTTTTGAGTAAAGGAAGAAGTTTGGTTAATTCTTCGGTTTCTCCGCTTGTGGAGATGGCAATTACAATATCTGCCTGAGTTACCCTCCCCAGGTCTCCGTGCAGGGCTTCTGCAGGATGAAGCCATAAACTGGGTGTTCCCAGGGAAGAAAGTGTGGCAGAGATTTTCTGAGCAATAATTCCCGCTTTCCCCATGCCCGTAAGCACCACTTTCCCTTTGCACTCAGAAACAAGCGCCACTGCTTTGAGGAAATTTTTGTCTAACCGATGAGATAAGTCAAGAATTGCTTTTGCCTCAATCTGGAAAACTTTCTTTGCTTTCTGTAAGGTGTTGTTTCTTTTAGTCTCTTTCATCTTTAATGTTTAACCACTCTTTCTATTGCCTTTACTTCCTTAAGTACATCTTCCAGGGTAGCTAAATCAATCATATTCGGACCATCGCAGAGGGCTTTGTCCGGATTATCGTGCACTTCTAAGAAAATTCCGTCGCAACCAAAGGCTACCGCTGCCCGGGTAAGTCCGGGGACAAATTCTCTTGCTCCTCCGGAACAGGAACCCTTACCCCCGGGAATCTGTACCGCATGCGTTGCATCATAAATCACCGGATAACCAAATCCTCTCAAAATAGCCAGCGAACGGAAATCAGAAACTAAATTATTATAGCCAAAAGTGGTCCCTCTTTCCGTAATTAAAATTTTTCGGTTTCCGGTTGATTCCACTTTTTCAATAATGTGCTTCATATCCCAGGGAGCAATAAATTGAGATTTTTTCAGATTTATCACTTTACCCGTTCTTCCCGCCTCCACCACTAAATCAGTCTGCCTTACTAAAAATGCAGGAATTTGAATTATATCTAAAACATTTTTTGCCTCTTTTATCTCCTCCCGACAATGAACATCGGAAAGTAAAGGTAAATTAAATCTTTCTTTTACCTTAGTGAGAATTGCTAAACCTTTCTTTAAACCCGGTCCGCGATATGACTTTATAGAGAGACGGTTTGCCTTATCATAACTTGATTTGAAAATAAAAGAAAATCCCAGCTTCTCTGTTATTTCCTTCAGGGCTTCTGCCATGTAAAGGGTGTGTTTTTCTGACTCAATCACACAGGGACCCGCAATTAAAACCAAAGGGTTTTTCTTCCCTATCCTTATCTCTTTTACTTTTACTTCCTTAACCATGTTAACCATGCTTCTGCCTTTTTTAAATCTTCAGGAACATCAATCCCCAGTGAATCATGAGAAGTTACCATTACCTTAATGCACATCCCGTTTTCCAAGGCACGCAACTGTTCAAGACATTCCATGCGCTCTAATTTTCCTAAAGGAAGTTTTACAAATCTAAGAAGTGCTGACCTTCTATAAACATATATGCCCAGATGCTTGAAATAATATTGCCTGAGTAGTTCTGAATTATTGAGGATAACCTCTTTCTTCCCTCCTGTGTTATTTTTTCTTAAATAAGGAATGGCAAAACGCGAAAAATAAAGAGCATAACCATTTCGGTCAAAAACCACTTTCACTACATTAGGATTATCTAAATCTTCTTTCTTCCTGATATAAGTGGCTAAGGTGCCTATTTCGGCTTTTTTATCTTTAAAGAAATTTTTTATCAAAAAATTAATCGTGCGCGCTTTCAAAAATGGCTCATCTCCCTGTATGTTTACGATAACTTCCGCTTTTATCCTTCTGGCTACCTCAGCAACCCTTTCTGTTCCGGAACGGTGGCGGGAAGAAGTCATTAAGACTTCTGCTCCAAATCTATAAGCGGTTTCAAAAATCTTCCGGTCATCGGTAGCAATAATCACTTTATCCAAGCATGCTTTTTTTGCATTTTCATAAACCCACTGGAGAATAGGCCTGTCTTTTAATTTCACCAGAACTTTGCCAGGAAAACGCACTGATTTATACCTTGCCGGAATAACTCCTAATATTTTCATCTTCTATACGGGCAATTAATTCCTCACGAGTGGTAGTAGCTACCCCCAATTTCTCTACCACCAATCCGGCAGCAAAATTTGCTAAGTGTGCTGCCTCTCGCATCCCTGCTCCCTGAGAAAGTGACAGAGTAAATGTAGCAATTACTGTATCACCTGCTCCTGCTACATCAAAAACTTCTCTTGCCACCGTAGATATATGGTAGGGCTTCTTGTTTTTTTCAAAAAGACACATCCCCTGTTCTCCCAGAGTAATAAGTAACGCTTCCAGCCCCAGCGCCCGCGTCAGTTCTATTCCTGCTTGATTAATCTGTTCATCCGTAATCAATTTGTCACTGTTAATATTGAGAGGAATATTGCCCTTTATCTTCAGATAGCGAATTGCATTTTCTGTTTCTTTACGATTAGGGGTAATGGCGGTAAACCCTTTGTAATAGTCAAAATGTTCTTCTTTGGGATCAACCGTGATAATTATTCTGTTTTTCTTAATAATCTTCCTAATTTTGTCTAAAAGGGATGGTGTAATAACCCCTTTACCATAATCCTCAATAATAACCGCTTGATAATGGTTTATGTTTTCCTCAATGTACTCAGCAATTTCTCTCAGGCAGGAATTGGGAATGGGACTGGTGTCCTCCCAATCAACCCTCACCGTTTGCTGATGTCCCGCAATGATCCGCGTTTTCAAAGTAGTAGGTCTTTGAGAATAGGAAAAAATTCCTTCAATATCTATATTTCTCTTTCTTAATTCTTTTTTCAGAATTTCTCCATTATTATCTTTCCCCACTATTCCTAATAAATTAACATTCGCTCCTAAACTGCGCAGGTTACAGGCAACATTGGCTGCTCCTCCCGGTGCATATGTCCTTTTTTTTGCCCAGACCACAGGAACCGGTGCTTCAGGGGAGATGCGCTCTACCTCTCCCCAGATAAATTCATCCAGCATCAAATCTCCTATTACTAAAACTTTTGCTTTGCCAAAAGAAGAAACGATTTTCTTCAATCTTTCAACCTCTACCATACTCTCTCATCCTTTCTCTGATTGCCTGTATAATAACTCTCCTACAAAACCTTGGGAAATCATCTAAACTCTTTTTTCTATCAGCACCATTGCAAGATAAAATTAATAATCTCCCTGGCAATAAGCACAGTAATCGGGATATAAAGAATAAGTCCTTAAGTGGGAAAAATCTATTGCCCTTTTATAGTGTAATTTTATACCACAAAAAACGGGAAAAAACAATCTTTTTACTCTATCTTTTGTAAAACCGCTAAAACATTCCCTACAATAGGAATATCTACCTGCAGTTTTATCATCAAAGGAATTCTCCTCCCATCATTACTTAACCAGAGCCATGCACTTCCTTTGTCAAAAGCTTTTTCCTCAAGATAAGGAAGTGGTTCCGCCATAAAAGCATCAAAAACCCCCACACCGGGAAGATTAAATTTCCCGAGGCTGGTAATCCCCACTCTTACCAACCAGTTTTTCTCTCCTTGATTTACTACAAATTCAAAAGGTTTATCCAGAACGATATCCTGAAGACGAAAATAATAGAAAGCACTAAACTCATCTACCGCTCTCTCAGGAAGAGGAAAAGTTTTATTTGTCCCATCGGCAAGGTTCTGAAATTTCACAATTTTATTATCCCAGTCGTATTCTAATACCAAATAAGCTCTATATTTACCTTCATTTCTTACCGCAGTATGCTTTATACTTAAAAGGGTCTCTTTATCCAGAAAAGACTCCACATAATCATCAACTTTGAAAAGTAAATTTAGCCATTTATTTGAACGCGCGCTTCCCACCAGATGATAAGCCGGACGCCCATTTATCTCTGTTATCTCCTTTACTTCGGTAATCACCCTTCCCACGGGTATTTTCAACCAGTAAACCTCATAAGTAAGTTTTTCTCCTACCCTCAATTCAGAACCTGCTTTCTTTAATTCAGCTTTTACCTCTTCAGGCTTTAAAGAAACAATCTTTATCTCTTTATACCTAGCAAGCGTCCCGCATCCACTCATAATTAGCATAAAAACCAGGATTACAAAAATAAAAAAAGAAAAATTAAAATCATAAATTTTAAATTTCCCGGGATTCATTTTGTTATTTAATTTTGATTTCTGAGTTTTCTCGGCTAATTATACTTTTAGATGCTTCCAATACCTCTTCTGGTTTTATAGCCAAAAGACACTTAAATCCTATCTTACAATTATGGGCAAGACATTCTTTACAACCTATATCCTTGTGCAGAATAATATTTCCTTCCCCCAGAGGACCCCAACGTTTGGGACTCAAACCCGGCTGTTTTCTCCCGAAGATGCTAATTACCGGCGTTCCTACCGCTACCGCAATATGTACCGGACCACTATCATTGGAAATAAATAGTTTTGCTCTCTTTAAAAGTGAAGCAAGTTCCTTGAGGGAAAATTTGCCCAAAGCAAGAATGGGGGTTTCCTTCATAAAATTTCTTACTTTCTCTCCCAGATACGCCTCTTTCTCAGCCACCACAATTAAAATCTTCATCCCGAAGTCCCTTATCAGACTATCAGAAACAGAAGCAAAATTCTCGGCAGGCCAGATTTTTGACGGACAACTTGCTCCCGGATGAATAACCACAAAATTTTTATCCTCTAAATTATTCTCTTTCAGGAATAAAACAACTTTTTCTTCGGCTTCTTTGTCTATGGGGAAAAATAACGTTCTGTCATGGGAAGGAATTCCTAAATAATTTAAAAGGTCTAAATTATAATCCAATTCGTGTTTTTCTCCTAAGTATTTTTTTTCTTCTATTCTGTCAGTATTTAAAAAACCTAATTTCTTTTTATATCCCACCCTTTTAGGAATACCTGCAAGAAAAGAGATTATATGGACACGATTTGTGGGATGTAATATTATGGCTAAATCAAATTTATATTTTCTTATTTTAAATACAAATTTCAAAGTAGCCAGAAAAGAACGGTCTTTTCTCTCTTTATCATAAACTATAACTTCATCTAAATAAGGATTCCCTTCCACAATCTCTCTGGTATAAGGACGCACCATTATGGTAATAAAACTCTGGGGGAAATTATCCCTCAGGTTCTTAATAACTGGTGTGGACAATACCACATCACCAATTCTGTCTGTGCGGATTATTAATATCCGTTTATAAATTGGCTCATTGACTTTTGGGGTATAACCGCTGGCCAAAAATTTTTTCACTGCGTTAATAACCTCGCGGGGTTTTATCAACTCAAGACATTTACGACTGCCATATCTACATTGTGCTTTCTCACAGGGAACGCAGGGTAAAAGCCGGCGGAAAACAAAAGAATTTTCTGCCAGGGGTCCGTATTTTAGAGGGTCGGTTGGCCCAAAGATGGCAAAGGTGGGTATATTGACTGCAGAACCACAATGGAGAACTGCGGAATCGTTAGTAATCAAAACTTTTGCCCTTTTTAATAAAACTACAAGTTGAGGGATGGTGGTCATACCGGCAAAATCTAATACCTCATCACCAATAACAGCTTTAATCTTCTGGGTAATCAAAACATCCTCTGCTGAACCCACCAGAACAATCCTGGCTTTGCAGTCTTCTCTGAGCACTTTTGCTACTTCTATGAAATTCTCCTCTGCCCAGCGCTTTGTGGAACTCCGCGCAGAGGGAGAAATTACTACCAGAACATCATCCTTACCAACTTCTGATTTTTTAAAAAGATTATCTATATAATCTTCATCCTGCTGGTCAAAATGTACAACAGGAGCAATACGGCTAAGGTAAAAATCTTTCCCTAAATAATCAATCATCCTCAAATGTTTATCCCGCATATGCAATTTATGCTTACTGATATATTTCAAAAAGGGTGTTTTATAGCGGGGACGAATTAAAAAGGGAAGTAAAGTATGCCTTAAATCTATCACCAGATCATATTTCTCGCAACGCAATCTTTTAAATAAAGAAATTTTCTCTTTCCAGGAGGCTTTCTTATTATAAAAAATTAAGTTTCTGATTTTTTTATCTTTCTCTAAAACCTCTTTTCCGCGCGGACCTACCAGGACATCAAATGACGCAGAGGGAAAATTTTCTTTTAAATTTTCGAGCACCGGTGTGGTCAAAATAATATCTCCAATATTACTCAAACTAATCAAGAGAATTTTTTTTATTCTGTCTTTCTCCCAGCGGATAAACATTCTTGTTACCTCTGCTTCAATAAGACCTCTGCTTCTCCAAAGACCTCATCAGGGGTAATGGCTTTCATACAACGGTTATCTTTACATTTAAGATGGTAGCAGGGGACAGGACATCCTACGTCTTTCTGAATCACCCGATATACACCCGGACCATAGGGCCCGGTAATTTTGCTTGCAGTGGGACCGAATAAAGCCAATACCTTTGTTCCTACCGCAAGAGCAATGTGCATGGGACCTGTGTCATTGGTAATGACCAATCCTGCGCGTTTAAATAAACTCCCTAATTGTTTAAGGTTAGTCTTTCCCGCCAAAATAATAGGTTTAATTTTCATATATTCTGCAATTTCTTGAGCAATTTCCCGGTCTTTATCTGCTCCGCTAATCACAATCTTTACGCCTATTTTTTTAGTGAGCATATCTCCCAGAATCCCAAAATATTTAGGAGGCCAGCGCTTCAGAAGCCAGTTTGCTCCAGGATTGAGTACAATAAAAGAAGTATCTTTACCTATTCCACATTCTTCTAATAATTTATCTATATAAGTTTCTGCTTCGGGTGGAATGAGAAAATCATAGCCGGATTTGTCGGTAGGGATATCTAAGGCATGAGCCAGATTAAGAAAATATTCTACACGATGCAGTTCAGCTTTAGGAACCTCTACTCTATGGGTAAGAAACATCTTTCTCTTTTTTGTAATATATCCACAGCGTTTAGGGATTTTAGCCAGTGCAGTAAGCAGGGTTCGGGTAAGAGAACGGTGGAGTAAATATACCTCATCAAACTTTTTGGAACGCAATAGACTTATAAATTGCAATTTCCCCAGAAGTGTGGAATGCTTTCCTTCTTCGTCATAGATAATAAGCTCATCAAGATAAGGATTACCTTCAAGAATTTCTCTACAGCGAGGAACAATCATGCAGGATATATAAGCATCGGGGTATTTATTCCTCACCGCACGGATAAACGGTGTGGAAAATAAAACATCTCCTAACCAGTTTACATTAATAATGAGTATCTTCTTCATCTTTTATTTATAAATCAATAAGATGATAACGCAAGAAAGAAAAAAGGGCAAGCATATTCAATTAGCAACTATCTCCCGATAAAACTCTTCTGTTTTCTTGACCATATCCCTCAGGCTAAATTTACTCTCTATGGTATGCTTTGCATTGATAACTATCCTGTCTCTAAAAGTAGAGTTTTCTAAAATTTTGATAATCGCCTCAGCTAAACCTTTCTCATCTCGTGGTAAAACAAGTAAACCATTCTCTCCATTTTTAATTATTTCAGGTATTCCCCCTACCTCTGAGGCAACCACGGGAATACCACCTGCCATTGCTTCCAGAATAACCAACCCTAATCCTTCCTCTAAAGAAGGCAAGACAAAAACATCTATCAAGGAAAACATTAAATATTTATCGGAAAGGGAGGGAATTAAAAATACATTTCTTCCCATATTTAAATCTTGGATTAATTTCAAGAGGGCTTTCTTCATCCTTCCTTCACCTATAATAATTAGCTGTGCCGAAGGAATTTTTTCCAGAATATACCTCATTGCTCTGATGAGATACAAATGTCCTTTAATCTCAGAAAGACGTGAAACGATACCAATGACCGGTCCTTCTTTTAAACCAAGCTTATTCTTTAAAACACCTGCTTCCTGCCTGTATTTTTTCAAATCTATGGTCTCTATG
>JBFWKV010000027.1:0-11616 GCA_050252475.1 Candidatus Omnitrophota bacterium
CGCATAATAATTCTCCGCAATATTCTTTTTGTACGGGATATATATTTAAAGGGATGTTTGCTTTTCTTTATAATCGTGGTTTTATTGCTTCTAAAAATTAAAGGTGGGTTCTGGTTTTTACCGGAAAGGCGACTTCTCGCTTTTATAAAATAGCCTTCACAGAGAAGAATATCTCCAAAGCCAGGTTTCTCTCCAAAAACACTAACCTTAATTCTCCCTGTGGTAAAAATCCACTTGTCTTTATCCCGACGAGCCAGAACCTTTCCGAAAAAATCCACCCTTCTTCCTTGATTAAACTCATCGGGTAAAGAGGAAACTTTTATCTTGAGTAATACTTTGCTGTGTTCTTCTTTGAAAAGATGACTTATATCGCTAATGGGTAAGAAATTTTTGTTTTTAAAATGAATTGTTCCGATAAAAAAAGAGAGGAAAAGAATAAGATAAAAACTAAATCTTTCTCTATTTAAATTAAACACCAGAAGGATAATCGTGATAATAACTGAGAAAACAAGTAGGGAAAAATTTATTTTAACAAAATATCCAAAAACTATTCCCAGAATAAAAAATAGAACAACCGGAAAAAGCGGAGGGAAGTATTGTTTGATTTCTTGTCGTTTATCCACAGAAAATCTCAAATGAAATTCATTCTAATAAAATATATTCAGCAATCGCCTTTAATTTTTTTTCACCAATACCTTTTACATTCTTGAGCTGATCCAAATTTCGAAAAGGCCCCTCTTTCTTACGATATTCTAAAATGCTCTCCGCCAGCACAGGGCCTATCCCGGGAATGGAAACCAACTCGGAAAAGTTTGCGGAGTTGATATTTACTTTCTTGACTTGAATTAGCGTCTTTTCATTCTCAACATGAGGAACTTTTCTTATGGGAGGATGGAGTTTAAAATAGTAAGAGGCAAGAATTCCCAGAGATAAACAGCTTAAAATAAAAAGAAGAACTTTTTTCTCCTGTGTGGTAAACCAGAACATTCTCAGTTTCTACCCAGAATACTTGCTATAAACTATATTACAACATTCACCAGGCGCCCCGGGACGATAATAAAATTCTTTACCGGTTTATCCCCAATCCATTTTTTTACTTTATCATCCGCTAAAACTAATTTCTTTAATTCCTCATCGCTTATGGCAGAAGGAACCTCGAGCTTAGAACGAACTTTGCCATTTACCTGAATTACTAAGGTAATCGTTTCTTCCTTAAGTAATTCTTCTTTATACTCAGGCCAGGGGGTGCGCAGGATGGTCTCCTTATGTCCGAGCTTTTCCCACATCTCTTCACAGATGTGTGGAACAAAAGGAGAAAGCAAAATTACCACCGTCTCAATCGCTTCTCTCAACTCCTCTGTTCCCTCGCCGCCTCCTGATTTTTGATTGTATATCTCATTCACTAATTCCATAATTCTTGCAATTGCAGTATTAAATTTGAATCCATTCTCAATATCTTCGGTTACCCGTTTTATAGTCTGATGGGTTTTCTTTCTTAAAGACAATAATTCGCTACTTTCCGATTTACCATTTCCGGATTTAAACTTACTACCTCCTTCCACCATTCTCCATACCCGATTCAGAAACCTCCATGCGCCTTCTAAACAATCATCCTTCCAGTCAATCTCTGCTTCAGGAGGAGCAGCAAAGAGAATCCCCAGACGCAAAGTATCTGCCCCGTACTTCTTTATTATTCCATCCGGGTCAACAATATTACCTTTAGATTTTGACATTACTTCCCCTTCTTTCAGAACCATACCCTGCGTCAATAAGCACTTAAACGGCTCATCAAAATCAAGCAACCCTATATCCCTCAGAAACTTGGTGAAGAAACGTGAATAAAGAAGATGAAGCACCGCATGTTCTATCCCACCAATATACTGATCTACCGGCATCCAGTATTTTACTTCCTCGCGATCAAATATCATCTTATCATTTCTTGGACTGCAATATCTAAGAAAATACCAGGAAGAATCAAAAAAGGTAGCCATCGTATCAGTTTCCCGTTTTGCTCCTTTTCCACACAAAGGACATTTTGTCTCCACAAACTCCTTAACTTGAGCAAGAGGACTTCCTCCTTTACCGGTAATTTTTACCTTGGGAGGAAGGAGCACCGGAAGGTCCTTCTCCGGAACGGGAACTATTCCGCAACTACCACAATAAATAATGGGGATAGGAGTCCCCCAGTATCTCTGGCGAGAAATTAGCCAATCGCGCAAACGCCATTTCACAGTTATCTTACCTATGCCGGTCTCTTCCATCCATTGAGCAATCCTCTCTTTAGCTATCTCATTGGGCAATCCATCAAACTCTCCGGAATTAATCTGAATCCCCTCTCCTTCATACGCTTCAGTCATTTCTTCCGGCAAAAGGGTAGCCGGCTGGTTGGGTGCTTTAATTACTATTCTCATCGGCAAATTGTGTTCTTTGGCAAATAGAAAATCTCTCTGGTCATGGGTGGGAACCGCCATAATCGCACCGGTTCCATATTCCAGAAGCACATAATCCGCAATCCAGATAGGAATAACCTCATTATTCACCGGATTAATCGCCTTTACTCCTTTAAGTTCCACTCCTGTCTTTTCCTTACTTAAATCAGTGCGTTGGAGTTTAGTATTTTTTCTCGCCTGCTCAATATAATTTCTTACCTCCTCAATATTTGATATCCTATCTTTGATTTTTTCTATCAAAGGATGCTCAGGAGCAAGCACGAGATAAGTTGCTCCAAAAATTGTATCCACACGGGTAGTAAAAACAGGTATAATTTCATTTGTTTCTTTCTCCCGGAAATAAATCTCTACCCCTTTACTTTTCCCGATCCAGTTCTCCTGCATGGTTATAACCTGGGGAGGCCAGTATTTCAACTGTTGCAAATCATCTAAGAGTTGTTCCTGATAGGCAGTAATTTTCAGAAACCATTGTTCTAACTCTTCCTGTTCTACCTTGCTTCCACATCGCCAGCAAACCCCTCCTGCTACCTCTTCGTTAGCAAGAGTAGTCAGACAGGAAGGACACCAATTCACACTTGCCAGTTTTTTATAAGCAAGCCCACGTTCAAACATTTTTAAGAAAATCCACTGATTCCAGCGATAATATTCAGGCAAACAGGTAGAAATTTCTCTTTCCCAGTCATAAGAAAAACCCATTCTTTTTAATTCCTCACGCATCCAATCAATACATTTGTAAGTCCATTCTGCTGGGTCAGCCTTATGTTTTATGGCTGCGTTTTCCGCGGGTTGTCCAAAGGCATCAAATCCCATAGGATGCAGAACATTATACCCCTGCATCATCTTAAAACGTGCCACCACATCTCCGATAGTGTAATTGCGCACATGCCCCATATGAATCTTACCGGAAGGATAGGGAAACATTTCCAGACAGTAATACTTTGGAAGGGAACTATTGGGAGAGACACTAAATATCTTTTGCTTTTCCCAGTATTTCTGCCACTTCTCCTCTATCTGAGCAAAAGGATAACCTCCTGACATAATTAAAAAACACCCTCCTTCTTTTTAAAAGACAAGTTTTTAATAAAAAGAGAGTTTTTTAAATTATATCAGATTAAAGGCAGGAATTAAAGTCTAAAAATCAAGACAATTTATTCTTCAGATTATCAATGTATCTTATCAGGAGTTTCTTCTTTTCCGGAGGAACTTCCTCAAAATTCACCCCTAACTCGTAAAAATTCCTCCCTAAACTATTCTGCCAGACTACCCGTCCATTGAGAGAAATAGGTTTTTCATCAGAGGAAAGCTCAATGTATAGAGGCGTGGCTTTGGGAAGATTTTCTTTGGATAAGAACCTTATCCCTTTCTCACTAATATCATTAAAAAAGGCATGAAAACGAGCCAAGCTATTCTCTTTCCCATATCTCATCAGATAATTAATTCTCAAACGGGGGGCTTCTCTTTTCTCGGAGAAACCTTTTTCCATCTTTCCTCCTTTTTAAAGAACTTTTTAAAATTATTCTTTAACAAAAGAAACAAAAAGCCTTTTTTCTATGTCATTATAAATATAGCATATATTTACCTTTTTGTCAAGGGGATGGGTAATTTTTGGTTAAACTCAATACGGTGCGCAAATTTCTTAAATCATCCCTATCCGATTTCCTGGGGGTTTCCATAATCAAGGACAAATCCCGGAAGCGGGGATGCTCAAGAATTAACCGGAAACCTTCTTTACCTATTCTGCCTTTCCCGATATGTTCATGGCGGTCAACGCGGGAAGCCAGATTTACTTTTGTATCATTTAGATGTATCAATTTAAGACTCTCTAACAAGCCTAAACTCTCCAATTCTTTAATCGTTTTCTCCAATCCCTCAGCGGTATTTATGGCATAACCCGCAGAAAAAGCATGTGCGGTATCAAAACATAGACCAATTAATTCTTTTCTTAAAATTTTATCCCTGA
This sequence comes from Candidatus Omnitrophota bacterium, assembly GCA_050252475.1. Lineage (GTDB taxonomy): Bacteria > Omnitrophota > Gorgyraeia > DTHP01 > DTHP01 > JBFWKV01. Next base: position 4,411 of record JBFWKV010000027.1, read on the forward strand.
TTCCTTTAATCTGAGAGAAATTATATCCCAGACTGTTCCCTTGTCCCGCAGTATTTTCCAGGAGGATACTGATGGCGGTAGCTGTTTTTTCTATAGCGATATTTAAACCTTCACAAAATCTTTCTTCTCCGTATTTCTCGCCTTTTCCTTTATGACTCCCCAGATGGGTAACCAAGTATTCTGCTCCCACGCGCTGGCTAAAATAGAGGTCTTCTATAAAAAATTTTAAGGACTTTTTCCAGATTTCTTGCTCAGGAGAAGCCAAATTTACTAAATAAGGGACATGCACAAAAAGGGGATAAATTCCTGCCTCTTTTCTCTTTGCCCAAAACTCCTCTATTTCTTGGGGGTTACTCCTCCTTCCTTGCCAACCACGAGGATTACCACTAAAAATTTGCATCGTCTGGCAATTCAGTCTTTTCGCCCTTTCTATTGCAAGAGAAAGTTTACCGGAAATAGAAATATGAAAACCGAGACGCATTGTTTATAAAATTTCTATATACTTATTCCTTGAATTAAACCCGGAGATAATTCTTACGCGGGATTTAGAAACTGAGAAATACTGGGAAAGAAGTTCAATAATTCGCTCATTTGCTCTGCCTTCTCGGGGTGGAGTTTTTACATAGACCTGGAAATGCGTTTCGTCCTCTTTTACTACCTTTTCCTCTTTTGCCCGAAGTTTAACCCTTACAAAAATCTTCACCTTAATTGAAATTTTCTGTTATAACACTAACTCCGCCAGATTCTTAAAGGTGTTATTCTTTAAGTCCTTATTTTCCAAACCTACATTCCGCGAGAATCTTTCTTAGTATTAGCAATATCCTATCGCAACTGGATAATAACGATACGCACCTTCAATTGGGATTTTTGAATGATGGAATAAGCAATCATTTCTTAATAAAATTTTGCTCTTGATTATCATATACCCAGTGCTCATCATACGTTCCTGAGAAGATCTCAAAAGGTAGCTTCTGCCTAGCAAAATGATTTATATTGTATATTTTAATTGAATCACGATGAGAGGTTATCCAAAGGGCTCGTCCCGCGGTAATGCCTCTCTTTTTTATTTATATTCAAGTTTTTCTTTCTCAAAGAATTCATATCAATCCCTTTTCTTTAAAACTCAAATAACCATCTTTAGTAACAATTATATGGTCAATAACTTCAATTCCTAAAATCTTTCCTGCCTCAACTAATCTTCTGGTTATGGCTAAATCGTCTTCTGAGGGCTCGGGGTCACCTGAGGGGTGGTTATGAATAAGAATTACTGAGGCGGATTTATTTTTTATAGCTTCGGCGAAGACCTCTCGAGGATGGACAATACTTGCGTTGAGACTCCCCACTGAAATTTCGGCAATTGCTTGATTCCGGCTATTGAGGGCAAGAATATAAAAATGCTCTTTGTGATAATCTTTGAGTTTACCTTTTATCAGCCGATAAACTTTCTCTGGATTAGTAAGTTCTTTGCTTTTATAAGGTGGGGCATGAGTAAAAAGACGACGACCTATTTCAAAAGCAGCTTTTATTTGCGCCGCTTTTGCCAGACCAATCCCTTTAATTGAAGACAATTCTTCAATACTTGCCTCGGCTATTTTCTCTAAACTACCAAAATGACTTAATAGTTTTTGGGCAGTAACCGCTACCGATTCGCCAGCAACCCCTCGTCCTAAAATAAGTTGTAATAATTCCTGAGCGGAAAGTGCTTGTTCACCAAGCTTGACTAACCTTTCGCGGGGGCGTTCTTCCTTTGGTAAGTCACGAATAGTAAAGGCTTTTTTCATACTTATTATTTATCAGGTTGTTAAACAAAGTAAAACCGGACTTCCGGAATAATTCTTGAAATTTGCTTACTGAAGGATTGCTGAAATCGTTTATTTTGGTTCAGGGATGCGGTAAAGAAAAACAGGTGTGTTTTAGCAACTAAATACATTTCTTAAATAAATTTATGGTGGAGCCGAGGGGATTTGAACCCCTGACCCACAGACTGCCAGCCTGTTGCTCTCCCAACTGAGCTACGGCCCCGACGAGCCGACTAAAGTCGGCTTCTTTATCATTTATTTTGCAAATAAAATAGCAAAAATATTCTTTCTTGTCAACCTTATGAGAATGTTACTATTATAGCATAATCCCTAAAGGCGTCAATACAATTGACAAAAATTGTCAGGGATGTTATATTATGATACGTGATGAGAAAACATCTTCCTAAGTGGTTTACCAGATTATCTCTCTGGCTGATAATTAGCTCATGCGGATTTCTGAGTAATTATATTTTTTGCCAGGAAACTAAACCGGTTTATATTCTTCCCATTAAGGGTGTAATTGATCTGGGGCTCTCTGGTTTCGTTAAAAGGGTAGTTAAAGAGGCAAAAAAAGATAATGCCTCTTCGGTGATTGTAGAAATTGACACTTTCGGCGGAAGAGTAGATGCAGCGGGAGAGATTGTTAAATCTTTAGAAGAACTCAAACCTATCCCCACTAAAGCCATCATTTCAGGAGAAGCCTGGTCTGCGGGAGCACTTCTCTCTTTAGCCTGCGAAGAAATCTATATGACCCCTGGCTCAAGTATTGGCTCAGCAGAACCGCGCGCTATCGGTATGGGAAGCACAGAAGAAGCTACTGATGAAAAGACTATTTCTGCCCTGAGGGCAAAATTTAAAGCCACTGCGGAAGCAAATAGACACAATCCAAAACTGGCAGAAGCTTTTGTAGATAAAGATGTGGAACTAAAATTGGTAAGAATTAATGAAAAAAATTTTATCCTTACCCCAGAAGAAATTGAGGAAAGAAATAAGGCAGGTGAAGAAATAAAAGTAATTAAAACTATCACCGAAAAAGGTAAACTTCTCAATCTTACTGCCGAAGAAGCAAAAGAAATAGGCTTGGCAAAAGAAATTGTAGCAAATCGCGAAGAACTCCTTAATCTTCTAAATCTTAAAGAAAATATGTTGATTGAACCCACCCCCACCTGGTCAGAGAATCTGGTGCGCTTTATCACCCATCCCATAGTTAGTTCTTTACTCCTCACTTTAGGCTTTTTAGGAATTATCTTTGAGATAAAAATCCCGGGCTGGGGAATAGCGGGAACTTTAGGAGCAATCTCTTTAGCCCTGTTTTTCTGGGGACATTACCTCGTAGGGTTGGCAAACTGGACTGAAATAATACTCTTCATCCTTGCCCTTATTTTAATTTTTTTAGAAATTTTTGTCATACCGGGTTTTGGAATTGCGGGAATTAGTGGTGGGATACTTCTTTTAGCAAGCATCTTTTTAGCTTTACTTAAACATCCCTTACATGCTCCCCGCATAGAACTAATTCAGGCATTCCAGGTAGTGGTCTATTCCTTTTTTGTTACCCTTGCAGTCTTATTAGTCTCCATAAACTTTATTCCTCGCACCGGCTTATGGAAAAAAATCATTCTCCAGCAAAAAGAAACAAAGGAAGAAGGATATACCGCAATTGATTTGACGAAAGAGAATTTAATCGGTAAAATAGGAAAAACCATTACTACCCTCCGACCCGCAGGAAAAGCAGATTTTTCGGGAAAAATTATGGATGTGGTCAGTGAGGGAGAATTCATAGATAGAAATAAAGAGATAAAGGTTGTAAGTGTTGAGGGAAACAAAATAGTAGTCAAAGCAGTTTGATTATTTAGCCCCTCATACTCATAGCCTAACTAAAAATAAGGAGAAAGTAATGCCCGGTTGGTTAATGGTTTTAACTCTTATTTTACTGGGATATGTTCTTCTAGTGATTGAGATTTTAATTATCCCCGGTTTTGGTTTAATGGGAATAAGCGGAATTGCCTCTTTAGTTCTTGCTTCCTATTTTGCCTGGACAAAATTAAACATAGGAATGGGATTACTCGTTTCACTGGGAAGTTTGATTATCATTATTCTTTCCTGGAAACTTTTCCCCAGAACCCGAATCTGGAAAAAACTCCGTCTGGAGCACCAGGAGACAAAAGAAGCAGGTTTCCAACCATTTAAAGGGGACTTAAGCGAATTGATAAATAAAGAAGGAAAAACCCTCTCCCCTTTGCGTCCGATTGGAATATGTTTAGTTGAGGATAAAAGAATAGATGCAATTTCCGAAGGAGGAATATTTATTGCCCCGGACAAAAAGGTTGTGGTTACAAAAGTGGAAGGTAATCGTGTAGTGGTAAAGGAAGTTAATCTTTAAATCAAATCTAAAGAGGAGGTGAAAAATGCCCGTATTTATCATAGCTTTAGTCATCATAGCAACGCTTATTCTATTCGGTTATTTCATCCCGGTAAGGCTCTGGATAGCTGAGGTCGCGGCAGGCGTAAGAATCTCTATTTTTAGTTTAATTGGCATGCGTCTGCGTAATGTTGAACCGCGTATTATTGTCCCCGGTTTAATTATGCTTCATAAAGCAGGCTTATCAGTGAAACTGGATAGTCTGGAAGCCCATTATCTGGCAGGGGGAGATGTTATCCGCGTGGTCAAAGCTTTAATTTCTGCTGATAAAGCAAATCTGGATTTAAAATTTGAACGCGCCTGTGCCATTGACCTAGCAGGACGCGATGTTTTAGATGCAGTTAAGACCTCGGTAAACCCTAAAGTAATTGATGCTCCCAAAGAAGGGGTTCTGGCAGCGGTTGCTAAAGATGGCATAGAATTAAAAGCAAAGGCACGCGTCACTGTCCGCGCAAATATTGACCGTCTGATAGGAGGAGCTACCGAAGAAACAATTATCGCGCGGGTAGGAGAAGGAATTGTAACCACTATCGGCTCAGCAGAGAGTTATAAAAATGTTCTGGAAAACCCCGATTTAATCTCCAAGACTGTTTTAACCAAAGGGCTGGATTCGGGAACTGCTTTTGAAATTCTCTCCATAGATATTGCCGATGTAGATGTGGGGAAAAATATTGGTGCTCAACTTCAGGCAGATCAGGCAGAAGCAGATTTAAAAGTCGCTCGCGCCCGTGCAGAAACACGGCGCGCTCTCGCGGTAGCGCAGGAACAAGAGATGAAAGCACGCGTCCAGGAAATGCGGGCAAAAGTCGTGGAAGCGGAAGCAGAAATTCCTAAAGCCATTGCTTATGCCTTCCGTGAAGGAAAATTAGGAGTAATGGATTATTACTCACTGAGAAATATTCAGGCGGATACAGAAATGAGAGAAAGAATTGCTAAACCTCAGGAAGAAAAGAAAAAGGAAAAAGAATAATGGAAGATTTAATTTTCCTCATCTTTATCCTCATCATCTTTTTTGTTAACCTCTTAGGACAGATATTTCGGCGCGGTAAAGAGGTCCCTCAAGAGGAAGATTCTTCTCGGGAGATTACTTTAGAAGATATTCTGGAAACCATGAACCCGCCGTATCCTGAAGAAGAAAAAAAAGTGCCTGTGGAAAGCGTAGTAATAGAACAACCCGAAGAGAATAAAAAATTAGAAGAGAAACCAGAGGAGGAAATAAAAGAATTAGAAAAGGATGAAGAGATAAGAGAAGAATTAGAAACTGCTGAAAAGAAAAAAAGACTTAATTTCCCGGAAGATTTAGAAACTGCTATAATTTACTCTACTATTCTCGGAAAACCCAAAGCTCTACAAATTCGCCGAGGTGCTGGAACAGGCATACAGGCCGGTCTCAAAAACCGGTGTCCGTAAGGACGTGAGGGTTCAACTCCCTCCCTCGGCACCATTTTAAAAATTTCTTTTACGGAACAAAAAGGCAAGTTTAAGGATTGAGGGTATTTTTGACCAGTTCTTTTTTTATTTTGCGGGTGGCTGTTTTGGGAAGTTCTTTGCGTATTTCAAATCCGCGAATGTGTTTGTAAACCGCCATGCGTTCATTTAAAGCCTTAATTTCTTTTTCCAATAATTCTTTTATTTTCTCTCCATCCTTTTCTATGGTTAAACCGAGGTACTCTTCATTGGGAACAATCAAAGCATAAACCTTTTCTTCCGGATAACCAAACTCTTTCTTACCAATAATACATACCTCGCGAATTATAGGTTTTTTCAGTAATTCTTCCTCTAATTCTTCCGGATATACCTTTAAGCCTGATTCTAACACAATCACATTTTTTTCTCTCCCCAGAATATAAAGAAAACCATGACTATCTATACTGCCGATGTCCCCTGTATAGAGCCAGTTATCTCTTAAGGCAATTTCTGTCTCCTCGGGATTTTTATAATAGCCAAGCATCACATTTTTCCCTTTTACAAGAACCTCCCCTTCTTCTAAATCGTTTTCTATTTTTACTTCTATACCGGGGAGAGGTTTACCCACTGAACCAATACGATTTTCGGAAGGAGTATTCACCGAGACAACCGGTGAGGCTTCGGTCAATCCATAACCCTGTAATACACTTATCCCCAGAACATCGTACCACCAGATGATAAAGGGGGAAAGCGGTGCTCCTCCGCTGACAAAGAATTTTAAATGCTTGCCAAAGCGCTGATGAATTTTTCTGAATATTATCTTGCCTAAATTAAAATTCAACACTCTAAACACCGCACAAATTCCAAAACATAAATAAAAGAAAAATTTTTTCTGCAGAGAAAACTGTTTTATCTGCTTCAATATTTCCATACGGATCAAGCGCAATATACCGGGTACCACCATCACATAGGTAACCTTCTCCTTCTGCATTGTTTCTAAGATATAATCGGGGCGCAAAGAACCGATATAGGTAACTTTTGCTCCCGAAGAAAAAGGGGCGAGCAGACCACAGGTGAGTTCAAACATATGGGAAAGCGGTAAAAGTGAGAGAAAATTATCCCGCCAGTCCCATTTAAAAATTCTATGTATCATCTCTATGTTACTGCTGATATTGCCGTGGCTGAGCATAACCGCTTTGGGTTTTCCGGTGGTGCCGGAAGTGTAAACAATCATGGCAAGGTCATCTGCGGAAATTGAAGGATAAATAAACTTTGAATCTTTTTTATCTCTGTTCAAAAAATCAGAAAGACAGAGTATGTTTTTGTCTTCTGTATAATCAAAAGAAATTATTTTTTCCAGTGAAGAAAGGGGTTTTATTTCCGAAACCAGAGGAAAAACATTCTTAGAAACAAAGAGGGTTTTTATTTCTGCGTGTTGAAGAATAAATAAAACTTCCTGTGGCTTAAGATTAACATCAATCCCCACCACCACTCCCCCGATGGCTAAAATAGCAAAATAAGCATAAACCCATTCAGGACGGTTCTCGGATAAAATACCAATGGCAGGTTTTTTTCCTATAC
>JBFWKV010000028.1:0-10827 GCA_050252475.1 Candidatus Omnitrophota bacterium
TGCTTTTTTTGCCGTGGAATAAGAGGTAGGACCAGCGGTGGTCAGTATCAGTAAAGAAAGTACGGAAGTTGTAGGATATTAATTTTTCTCTGTTCCTTTTGGCGATAGTTTCTTTGATGAATTATTCAGGGAATTTTTTGGTGAGATTCCCCGGAGAAAATTTAAGCGACTGGGAATTGGTTCAGGGGTAATTGTGCACAAAGATGGTTATATTCTCACCAACCAGCATGTGATTGAAGGAGCGCAGAAAATTGTGGTAACTTTACCCGATGGAAGAGAGTTTAAAGGTGAGGTTAAAGGGGTAGATACCCGGGGAGACCTTGCTGTACTCAAGATCAATGCTCATAATCTTCCTGTGGCAAAATTGGGTAATTCGGATGAAGTTAAGATTGGTCGGTGGTCCATAGCTATTGGTAATCCTTTCGGTTTTGCTATTAATAATCCTCAACCTACTTTAACCGTCGGGGTGATTAGTGCGTTGAACCGTTCTTTACCCCGCACCAGTCGGCGTGACCGCCTCTATACTGGTTTGATTCAGACTGATGCAGCAATTAATCCCGGCAACAGTGGAGGTCCTTTAGTAAATATTAAAGGAGAAGTAATCGGAATTAATGTGGCTATTTTTACTACCAGTGGTGGATATCAGGGTGTGGGGTTTGCTATTCCCATAAATACCGCAAAGGCGGTTCTTCAGAAGTTGATTGAAGGTAAAAAAATATCTTATGGATGGTTGGGGGTAAATATCCAGGATATTGATGAAGAAATTATGGAATACCTGGGGTTGGAAGATAAGGAAGGGGTTATTGTTGCTGAAGTCTTACCCGATACCCCGGCAGAAAAAGCAGGTTTACAGGAAGGGGATGTGATAAAAACTTACGATGGAGAGAAAGTTAAAAATACCAATGATTTATTGGTAAAGGTAGGCTATACTCCGGTAGGTAAAAAGGTGAGATTAGGTATTATAAGAGATAAAAAAGAAATTAATGTTGATATTGTTGTGGGAGAGAGGCCGGAAGAATTTGAAACTGCCAGAGCGGGCAAAGGTGCTATTTCCGGAAGTTGGCGGGGTATGGAGGTGGAGAATTTAACCCCGGAAAAAGCCAGATTGAGAAATTTAAGCTCTACCGAAGGGGTTATCATTGTTAGGATTGAAGAAGGCAGTCCAGCAGAAGAAGCAGGTTTAAGTGAAGGTGATGTAATTTTCTCTATCAATAATATTCGCATTAAAAATGTAGAAGATTATCAGAAGGTAATCAGTAAAATTAAGGGAAATTGTCTGCTTCGGACAAACAGAGGATTTGTAGTTCTGAAGGAAAAGACAGAATAGTTTGATGGAAGAAGCCAGGGTAAGAAATTATGCTCTGCGTTTGCTTAAATATCGTCCACGCACAAAGAAAGAGATTTTAGATAGGCTTAAGAAAAAGAATTTTCCTTCCGAACTGATAGAAAAGACTGTTCAGAATCTGACAGAGGCGGGTTTAATCAACGATAGAGAATTTGTAAAATTCTGGATAAACTGGAGGAAAGAAGTAAATCCGCGGGGAAAGAATTTTATCTTCTGGGAACTGCAACAAAAAGGTATTTCTCAGGATTTGATTGAAGAAGGGCTGGAGACTATTACCTCAGAAGACGACTTTCTCCGTGCTGAAGAACTGGCAAGAAAAAAATACGAAAGTTTGAAAAGGTTTTTGCCTTTAAAGGCAAAACGCCGTCTTTATGCATATCTTGAAAGAAGGGGTTTCAGTCGGGATATAATTTTTGCAGTAATAGAAAAAATATTTTCTTCCCAATAGTCTAATTATGAGAGCTGACGAGCTGAGGAAAAAATTCCTTGATTTTTTTTCTGCTAAAGAGCACAGGATATTTCCATCTGCCTCCTTGGTTCCTGCAAATGACCCTACAGTTCTCTTTACCACTGCGGGAATGAACCAATTCAAAGAGCAATTTCTGGGAAAGATTACCGATTTTCGTAGAGCGGCAAGCTGTCAGAAATGTTTAAGGACGGACGATCTGGATAAAGTGGGTAAAACCCCCGGACATCATACTTTCTTTGAGATGCTGGGCAATTTTTCCTTTGGGGATTATTTTAAAAAGGAAGCAATAACCTGGGCATGGGAATTTGTCACACAGGTTTTAAAAATTCCCCAAGAGAGACTCTGGGTTTCGGTATATGTTGATGATAGTGAAGCATATGAAATCTGGGAGAAAAGTATTAAGGTGGAAAGAAAACGAATAATAAAACTCGGGCAGAAGGAGAATTTCTGGCCCTCCAATGTGATAATTAATGGTCCTAATGGGCCATGTGGTCCCTGTTCGGAAATTTTCTTTGATCAGGGAGATAATACCGGTTGCGGTAGACCAGACTGCAGTCCTGCTTGCGATTGTGGAAGGTTTGTGGAAGTTTGGAATCTGGTATTTACCCAATATAATCGTCTGGAAGACAGTAACGGGAAAGGGTATCTTGAACCTCTTCCTCAGAAAAACATTGATACGGGTATGGGGCTGGAACGAATCTCTGCAGTGTTGCAAGGTGTCTATACCAACTTTGAGATAGATATTTTTAAACCGATAGTAAAAGAGATAGAGAACGAAATGCGGAGTTCTCATCTTTCTCAGGTTAAACTTCCTCAGCAGAGCGGTGAGACAAAGCTTACACTACAGAATCTGATTTATGCAATTGCCGACCATATCCGGGCAGTGGTTTTTGCGATTGGAGATGGGGTTTTGCCTTCCAATGAAGAACGGGGATATGTGGTGAGGAAGCTGATTCGCCGGGCATTCTGGTATGGATATAGCACAGGGGTTAAAAAGGAGTTCCTTTATAAAATTGTGCCGGTGGTTACCCGAGTAATGGCAGGTTTTTATCCAGAACTGGAACAACGGAGAGAGAACATTGCGCAAATTGTTCTTGCTGAGGAGAGGCGTTTTCAGAACACTCTGGAGGATGGCTTAAATATTCTGGATAATTTAATAAAAGAAATCAAGAAGAAAAATTTAACTCTGATAGACGGAGAAAACGCTTTCAAATTGTATGATACCTACGGATTCCCTTTGGAACTGACAGAGTTGCTGGCAGAGAAAGAGGGACTGAAGGTGGATAGAGATAGTTTTAATATGCTTATGGAACAACAGAGGAGGCGTTCTCAGGAAAAGAGTAAGATTAAGAAAGAAATTTTTGTTTGTGAAGAATTAACCAATTCAGGAGGAAAAACAATTCCACCCACAAAGTTTCTGGGATACGAAAAACTGGAAGTTTTTACAAAAGTTCTCGGCATACTTAAAGAAGGGAAATTTTTAGAAGAGGCAAATGCGGGAGAAGAAGTAGAGATAATCTTAGAAGAAACTCCCTTCTATCCCGAGGGAGGAGGCCAGGTGGGCGATACAGGAGTAATGGAAAGCGAAACCGCAAGGATAAAAATAGATAATACTCTTAAAAAGGAAAAAAATATTTATCATCACGGTAAAATAATCTCAGGTAAACTGAAGTTAAATGACCCAGTTAAAGCAATGGTGGATAAAGAGAGAAGATGGGATATTATGCGCAACCACACCGCAACCCATCTTTTGCAATTTGCTCTGCGGGAGATTTTAGGAGAACATGTGCAACAGGCAGGTTCTCTTGTTGAGCGGGAGCGTCTTCGTTTTGATTTCTCTCATTTTAAAGCTTTAAGTGAAGAACAACTGGAGCGGATAGAAAACAGAGTTAATGAACTGATTAGAAATAATGACAAGCTTACTTTTGAATTTATGAATTTTCAGGAAGCAAAGAAAGAGGGTGCTCTGGCATTCTTTGAGGAAAAATATGAGGATAATGTCAGGGTGGTGAAGATTGGTGACTACAGTAAGGAGTTATGCGGTGGTACACATGTAAATTATACAGGAGAGATTGGATTATTTATTATCGTTAGTGAATCTTCCATTGCTCAAGGAATAAGAAGGATAGAAGCATTAACGGGAAGAGAGGCATATAATAGAGTCAGTCGGATCCTTTCGCTGATAAAAGAGATAACTCGCCGGTATAAAATTAAACCAGAAGATATTTTTGATTATATTAATAATTTAACCGAGAGATTAGCCTCTCTGGATAAAGAGATAGTAAAATTAAAATTAAAGATTTTTGAAGAAATAGAATTGAAAAACTTGCTGAAAGAGGCAAAAATAATAGAAGATATAAAACTAATATTTAAGAGAATTGATGAACCCCAAGAATTATTGAGGAGATTTATAGATATTCTCAGGGGAAAAACTGAAGAAAATCTCTGTATAATCTTTTCCTCGCTTTATGATAACCGCGCAATGTTGGTGGTGGGAATAACAGAGAAATTGAAAAACATCCTTAACGCGGGAGAAATAGCCCGGAAAATTTCTTTACTAATCAATGGTTCGGGCGGAGGGAAAAGTGATTTAGCCCAGGCAGGAACAAAAGATATAGAAAAATTCAAACTGCTTAATATTGATGCCATTTCTCAGATTATAAAGGAGTTACGAAAATGAAGTTATTGAGAATTTATAGCAAAGAGATGGAGAAGATAATTAACCGTATTTATCTGCGCAGGAAACGCGTAGAAAAGACGGTGGCAAAGATTATTGAGGATGTGTGTAATCAGGGAGACGAGGCAGTTTTGAAATATACTTATAAATTTGATAAAGTCAAATTTACTCCTCGCCAGATGCGGGTGAGCGAATCAGAGATAAGTGGAGCGTTTCAGGATATTGATTCGGGATTCATACAAAATTTTAAATCAATAATTGAGAATGTGGAAAGATTTTACAAGAAGAGGATAAAAAAATCATGGCGAATACGGAGTGAAGACGGTGTAGTTTTAGGCGAAGAAGTGTTTCCGCTTAAAAGAATAGGCATATACATACCCGCAGGAACTGCTCCTCTGGTTTCCACTATCTATATGACCGTTATTCCGGCGAAGATTGCCGGTGTGGAAGAAATTGTTTTAGTTACCCCGCCGGGAGAAAGAGGTTTTGTTAATCCCTATATTTTAGTGGTGGCAAGTCTTCTTAAAATAAAAGAGATTTACAAAATAGGGGGTGCCCAGGCAATCGCTGCGCTTGCTTTAGGGACAAAGACCATAAAGAAGGTGGATAAGATATTCGGACCGGGTAATGCCTATGTTACCGAGGCAAAGCGTCAGGTTTTTGGCTATGTGGATGTAGATATGCTGGCAGGACCTTCAGAGGTGGTTATTATTGCCAATAGATTCAGCAATCCTGCTTTTGTAATTGCAGATTTAAAAGCGCAGGCAGAACATGCAGGGAGCTTATCTATCCTTATTACTACCTCTAAGAGTTTAGCTAAACTGGTTAGGTATAAAATTGAAGAAGGATACCTTATTCTGGTGAACAATCTGAATGAAGCGATAGAGCTGGCTAATCAGATAGCACCGGAACATCTGGAAATTCTGGTGGAAAATCCTCGTCGGATTATAAAGAAGATCCGCACCGCAGGCTGTGTTTTTGTAGGTCCCTACAGCCCGGTCGTGGTGGGAGATTATGTGGCAGGTCCGAGTCATGTATTGCCCACGGGGGGAAGCGCACGGTTCTTTTCTGCACTGGGAGTGGAGGATTTTATGAGGACTTCTCACTTGGTTATATATTCTAAGAAAGCTCTGGAAAAAGCAAAACCTCTTGTGGAAACAATTGCCAAAATTGAGGGTATGGAGAAACATCTTGCTTCCTTAAACATTAGATTTTAAGATAATTTTAATTTTCCCATTTATTGTTTATAAAAAGGAGAAACGATGAAAGAACGCAGGACTTATCTGAGAAGAAAAACAAAAGAAACAGATATCTCTATCCGATTGAATATAGACGGAAAGGGTAAATACCGGATAGATACGGGGATTGGTTTTTTGAATCATATGCTGGAGTTATTCTCTTTTCACGGCTTTTTTGATTTAGAGGTTAAGGCAAAGGGAGATTTAGATGTGGATATTCATCACACAAATGAAGACCTGGGAATTGCCCTGGCAGAGGCATTTAAAAAAGCTCTGGGCGATAAAAAGGGTATAAAGAGGTTTGGTTCTTCTTTTATTCCCATGGATGAGACACTTGTCCAGGTGGTTCTGGATATCTCCGGCAGGCCTAATTTAGTCATTACCGGTGCAGTCTCGGGTGAGGCAGAAAAAAGAAGAGTAAAAAGCACTTATACCATAAATGATGCCAAGCAATTCCTCAGAGCATTTGTTAACACTTTAGGAATTAATTTACACATCCAGATTATTTATGGTGAAGATGTCCACCACATTATTGAGGCAATATTTAAAGGTTTAGCCAAAGCCCTGGATGAAGCAACACAGATAGAGGCACGAAAAAGGAAAGTACCCTCCACCAAGGGAAAAATATAAAAAGTGTTAATCATTCCGGCAGTAGACATAAAAGAAGGGAAAGTAGTTCGTCTGGAGAAAGGAGAATTTGATAAAGTCTCTTTTTACTCGGACAATCCTCTGGAAGTGGCAATTTTCTGGGAGAAAGAGGGTGCGGAAATTCTGCATATTGTGGACCTGGAAGGAGCCTTAGAGGGCGTTCCTAAAAATTTAGCCCTGATTAAAGAAATAGCAAAAAATTTAAAAATACCCGTCCAGGTAGGGGGAGGAATTAGAAGAAAAGAGGATATTTCCCATCTTTTAGATTCCGGGATAAAGCGGGTGGTAATCGGTTCTAAAGCCTGCGAAGATATTGACTGGTTGAAAAAAATAATAAAAGATTTTCCCGGAAAAATCCTGGTCAGTCTTGATGTTAAAGAAGGTTTTTTAGCCAGGGAGGGATGGACAAAGAAAACTCTGCTTGAGCCGGAGGTTTTGGTCAAAGAGTTGACTGCTTCAGGACTTGACACCTTCATTTTTACCGATATTAAAAGAGATGGGACCATGGAGGGAGTAAGGGTTGATTATATTTCTGAATTTTTAGCAAAGACAAATGTGAAAATTATTGTAGCGGGAGGTATTGGAAGTCTTGAGGATATAAAGAAGTTAAAAACACTTTCTGATAAAGGAGTGATAGGGGTAATTGTGGGGAAAGCGCTTTATGAAAAGAAATTTAGTTTAAAGGAGGCGAAAGAAATTGCCAGCTAAAAAATTAAAAAGAATACCCAAGTTAAAATTTGACGAGAGAGGACTTATCCCTGCAGTTATTCAGGACTATAAAACCGGTGAAGTCCTCATGGTAGCTTATATGAATAAACTCTCTCTGAAGAAGACGCGGGAAACCGGAAAGACCCATTTCTGGAGTCGTTCCAGAAATAAACTCTGGTTGAAAGGCGAAACCTCGGGGAATTTTCAGATAGTTAAAAAAATATTTTATGACTGCGATGGCGATTGTCTTTTGGTGAAAGTAAGACAGGTAGGAGGAATTGCCTGTCATACGGGAAACAGGTCTTGTTTCTATAGAGAGATAAAAAAATAAACCATTAGCCAAGAATAAAAATAGTTTTAGAATGTACTACCCGAGAAAAGAAGAATTTATAAAGTTAGCAAAAAAGGGAAATCTTGTTCCTGTTTATCGTGAATTGTTGGCTGATTTAGAGACCCCGGTTTCTGCTTTTATGAAGATTGATACTGAGGATTATTCTTTTTTGCTGGAATCCATAGAAGGGCAGGAAAACATTGCGCGTTACTCTTTTTTAGCAAGTGGGACCTCACTGGTAATCAGGACAAAGGGCAAGAAAGTGGAAATCTTAGAGAAAGGCAGGAGGAGAGAATATCTTTCTGATAATCCTCTTGATGATATAAAAAAGATTTTCATGAGATTTAAATTTGTTCCTCTTGATAACCTTCCCCGCTTTGCGGGAGGTTTTGTGGGATATATTGGCTACGATACGGTGAGGTTTTTTGAAACCATTCCTGCTCATCGGAAAGACGACCTTTTTCTTCCCGATTGTTTATTTATTCTTGCCGACAGTCTGGTTATTTTTGACCATCTTAAACACAAAATTAAACTCCTGGTCAATGCTTATATAGAGAATGTCCGGGAAGCAGGTATTGTTTATGAGCGGACGATAAAAAAAATAGAAAATATTGTAAGAAAACTCAAAGCTCCCTTAAAACAGATAAACTATCCTCAGCGGAAAAAATCATCTTTAAGATTCTGTTCAAATTTCACCAGGAAAGAATTTCTCAAAGCGGTGGAGAAAGCGAAAGAATACATTAGGAAAGGTGATGTGATTCAGGTTGTGCTTTCCCAGCGTTTTGTGACCGAGGTAAAGGCGAGAAGTTTTGATATCTACAGAGCCCTTCGTTCCATAAATCCCTCCCCTTATATGTATTATCTTAAACTCAAAGATTTTTCCGTAGTGGGTGCTTCTCCGGAAGTATTTGTGCGTTGTGAGGAGGGAAAGGTGGAATTACGTCCTATTGCGGGAACCCGACGGAGAGGAGAAGATGAAAGAGAAGATAAGCTCCTGGAAGAAGAACTCTTAAAAAGTAAAAAGGAATGTGCAGAACACATTATGCTCGTGGATTTAGGAAGAAACGATTTAGGAAGGGTTTGCGAATTTGGAACAGTTAAGGTAACGGAACTTATGGTGATTGAGCGTTATTCTCATGTGATGCACATTGTCTCCAATATAATAGGAAGATTAAAAAAAGATAAGGATATTTTTGATTTAATAAGGGCAACTTTTCCTGCGGGTACAGTAACAGGTGCTCCCAAAATTAGAGCCATGGAAATCATTGCCGAACTGGAGAAAATTGCGCGCGGTCCCTATGCGGGTTGTGTTGGCTATTTCAGTTTTTCGGGGAATCTGGATTCCTGTATTACCATAAGAACAATTATCATAAAAAATAACCACGCTTATATTCAGGCGGGGGCGGGTATTGTGGCTGATTCAGAACCTTTGGCAGAATATCAGGAGACGGTGAACAAAGCCAGGGCAATGCTCCGAGCAATTGAGATGGCTGAGCAGGGTCTGGTGTGAATAACTTTATAAAACAGAAAAGCAAATAAATTTCCTTTAAAAAGAAGGACAAAAGATGATATTGATGATTGATAATTATGATTCTTTTACCTATAACCTTGTCCAGTATTTAGGCGAACTGGGTGAGGAATTGTTGGTTTACCGGAATGATAAGATTACCTTAGAGGAGATTGAAAAGATTAATCCCCAGCACATTGTGATTTCTCCCGGTCCGGGCAGACCGGAAGATGCAGGAATATCCTGTGCTTTAATAAGGAAGTTTGGCAATAAAATTCCTATTCTGGGTGTCTGTCTGGGGCATCAATGTATCGGGGAAGTTTTTGGTGGGGCAGTGGTTCAGGCAGAAAGGCTTATGCATGGCAAAACTTCTTTGATTTATCATAATGGTAAGGATATCTTTAAAGATGTGGAAAATCCATTTGAGGCAACGCGGTATCATTCCTTGATTGTGGCAAGAGAGAATCTTCCTGAGTGTCTGGAAATAATTGCTGAGACAAAAGAAAAAGAAATAATGGGATTAAAACATAAAGCATATCCCATCTGGGGTGTACAGTTTCATCCCGAGTCAATCCTTACCAGGGAAGGGAAAAAAATATTAAAAAATTTTATTGAACTGAAATGATTAGAGAAGCGATTGCAAAACTCATAGAAAGTAAATCTCTCAGTAAAGAAGAGATGAAAAAGGTTATGGAAGAGATTATGTCCGGAGAAGCTCTTCCCACCCAGATTGCCTCTTTTTTAACTGCTTTAAGGATGAAGGGAGAGACGGTTGAGGAGATTAGCGGTGCAGTAGAGACAATGCGTAAATTTGCCATTAGCGTTAAAGTGGACTCAGAAGTAATTTTTGATGCCTGTGGAACCGGAGGAGATGGTTTGCGCACCTTTAATATTTCTACGGTATCTTCTTTTGTGATTGCCGGAGCAGGGGTGGTGGTGGCAAAACATGGCAATCGTTCGGTGTCCAGTCAATGTGGAAGTGCGGATTTAGTGGAAGCATTGGGAGTTAATATTGAAGCGGATAAAGAAATAGTTGAGCGTTGTTTAAAAGAGATAGGGATAGGTTTTTTATTTGCCCCTAAATTTCATCCTGCCATGAAATATGCCACTCCTGTGCGGAGAGAATTGGGAATCCGCACTATCTTTAACCTGGTAGGACCTCTGACCAATCCTGCGGGTGCTACTAACCAGCTTCTGGGAATTTATGATGATAAGTTAGGGAAAAAGGTTGCTCAGGTTCTGGGTAGTTTAGGGACAAGACATGTTTTAGTGGTGCATGGACTGGACGGGCTGGATGAGGTTTCTACCAATGCCGAGACTTTTGTCTGGGAGTGGTATAAAGGAGAGCTTAAGGAATATAAAATCGCTCCGGAAGATTTCGGGATAAAAAGGAGTTCCTTAGATAAGCTAAAAACCCCTGATTTAGAGACAAGTAAAAAGATAGCTTTAGAAGTGCTGGAGGGAAAAGAAAGTCCCTATTACGATATAGTGGTTTTAAATAGTGGTTGCGGACTTTATGCGGCGGATAAAGTTAAAGATATTAAGGAAGGAGTAAATATGGCAAGGGAGGTTATTAAGAAAGGACGGGCAAAGAAAAAATTGGAGGAGTTGATAAAATATACAAGGTTATGAGCAAAGAAAATTTCTTGGAAGAGATTATTAAATATAAACACAAGGAGATAGAAAAAAGAAAATCTTTACTTCCCCTGGAGAAACTTGCTGAGGAAATAGAGAAACTTTCTTCTCCCCGTGATTTTAAATCAGCAATTTCTCAAGCGGGAAGAATAAACCTCATTGCCGAGTTAAAAAAAGCCTCTCCTTCCCGGGGAATACTGCGCGAGCAATTTAACCCTTGCGAGATTGCGGAGATTTTTGAGCTTTCCGGAGCAAATGCTTTATCCGTG